>DYSM01000370.1 GCA_020718265.1 Draconibacterium orientale
CTAATGATATTTAAAACTGCTTTTGCCCATAAACTCGCGTAAAATGGATGTCGGCGGAATTTCGTCTTCCGGAATATCTTTAAAATACGATAAAAATTTCAGCAAACGGCGCGCTTCCGAGCGTTCGTATTGGTTTTGTTGAATGGTTTCGAGCAGCGGTTCTGCGTGTTTTTTCAGCACACCAAGTTCGTACATAAGCGCGGAATTAAACATAATATCAGCATGTTCTTGATACGGGAAAATATTTTTGTCTTCGCCGCGGCGCACGCTTGCCCAACGGCGGAGCGTATCTAAAGCACTGTAACCGCGATACTTATGGTCGCGAACCATGCGGCGCAACAAACGGTTGTCCGTGGTCGGAATACGGTTGTGTCCGTCGATTCCAATTTGCGTTAATGCTGAAACATAAACTTTAAATTTAGTCTGATTATCAATACCTTCCGTGAGTTTCGGAGTCAAAGCGTGAATGCCTTCGGCGATAATAATGGTATGCTCGTCCGTTTTCATCATCGTGCCGTTGTAAAAGCGCGTTCCTGTATGAAAATCGTACTTCGGCAATTCTATTTCATTTCCGGCTTGCAACTCATTGATATTCTGTATAAAAAGATTGTAATCTAAGGCATCGAGCGATTCAAAATCGTAATCGCCGTGTTCGTCTTTCGGCGTTTGTTCTCGTCCGACAAAATAATTGTCCAACGAAATCATAACAGGCTGTAAACCTGCAACTTTCAATTGTACCGCAAGGCGTTTTGAAAACGTTGTTTTTCCCGAACTCGACGGTCCGGAAACTAACACGAGGCGCACCGTTTTGCGCGTTTTTATCATGTCGGCAATTTCGGCAATACGTTTTTCGTGCAAGGCTTCGGCAAGTTTTATCAGTTCGCCGCCTTCGCCTTTGAGCACTTGCTCGTTCACGCGCCCGACGTTTTCGGCGTTCAAAATGCGCACCCATTCCTTGTGTTCCTGCATGATTTCAAACATTTTGTCCTGTTTTACAATGCGTTTCAGGTGTTTCGGGTCGTGGCGGTCGGGAATGCGCAAAAGCATTCCGTCGTAGAGTTGTATGAGGTCAAAATCTTTCAAAAAAATGGTGGACGGAACCAGAAAACCATAAAAATAGTCAGTCATACCGTCCAAAACATACACAGACGTGTACAGCGACGGACTTTGTTTGAACAAACGGGCTTTTTCAAAATAGTTATTTTCTTCAAAAATGCGAATCGCATCTTCGTTGAGAATTTCGCGACGTGTAAAGGGCAAATCGTCATCAATGAGTTTGCGCATTTGCGCCTCAATGTCCGACACGGTTTGGATATCATTTTCCAAATTTTTGCCAACTACTTCGCAAAAGAAACCGTTTGATACTGTGTGATCTATGCGCACAATAGCATCGGGATAAAGGTCTTTTACTGCTTTCATCAGCAGAAAAAACAGCGAGCGTTCGTACATGCGCATACCGTCTTTGTGCGTGATGTCGATAAATCGCACTGTTTTCGGTCTGAAAACTCTGAAAGCCAACTCTTTAAGCTCGTTATTTACCATTGCACCCACAATCGGCGTTTGGAGTTTCACGTCAAACGCTTCGGCAATTTGGCGCAAGCCTGTGCCTTCGGGAAATTCGCGAATTTCGCCCGTTGGTTGGTATTGAACCGGAATCATTTTAGTCATAAAAAAAAATTTAGAACCACTAAGATAAAACGTTTTTTGGAGATGACAAAATAGTATTTGAATAAGAAATTTTTAATAAATTTGAGCCGGTTTACGTTATTTTTAATCTAAAAAAAGAATAACGAATTTTACAAAATAAGAATCTTTGAAATTTAATAATTTTTTGTAACTATTCAGCCGCTATAAACAACTGATTGATAATAACATATAAATATTATTTTATTATATCATCAGTATAAAATTTGATAATTTATTTATAACAAATTGATTAACAATGAATTAAAATTTAGTTAAAATATGTTAAAGTTTTATTTATTTTTATACAGTGCTGATAATCAATTGTTTAAAAAATAAAGAGTGGCTGAATCGTTACAATTTTTGTCTTCCTGCGTGTAAACTGTATCATAAGTCGTTGGTCTTCTGACTTTATATATTTCAGTTTCAATAAAGCCTCCTATCGGAGAAGTTACGAGATAGGTAAACAGCAACGGCGGCTCCTCCGGAGTCCAATTTACGAATTCGTTTTCATCCATATTTCCATTAAAAAGTTGCATATCCGTTTTGTTATTAACGTTAGGAAAAGTATATAAAACACGTTCACCCTCAGCAACTTGCAATTTTCTTCCCTCAGATGTTGCTGAAACATAGAGCATTCCGCCGGTTTCGAGTAATTTTCCGTCGGAGGTTGTCGAAAGTCCGGCGAGCACAATGTCTGCCATGTCGTAATATTCTTTCAACTCGACATTACGGGCGAAGTCAGGGCTGTGCCATCGGCAAAAACCAAAGCTCCGGCGGGAATCTCAATTTTTGTGCCTGCTTTTCCGTTTACGACAATTTCGGCATTTGGCTCAAAACTAAATTTTTGAGTTTCCACATCGCGCACGATGACGCGTTTTGTCGGTTATATTTTTGAATTATCCTTTGGTAATGAATTATTTTCGTTGTTTTGTAAAGGATTAGAATTTGAGTTCTCGGATTTCGATTTTTCCGGAAATACCAAACTCTCAGGATTAACAGTATCGCATTTTCCCGTTAAAATATAGTCAATTTTTTGTCCGGATGCGGTATTTTTGAAATTAAAACAGAAAATGACAATAAACAAAATATGGAAAATAGCAAAATTGAAAATTGTTTTCATGTGTAAAAAGTGTTGTAAAATATTTATTTTGATTGTTTTATGTTTGAAGCACGGATTAAAAATCCGTGTTACTTGTTTTTTGTTTATATA
>DYSM01000371.1 GCA_020718265.1 Draconibacterium orientale
TCCGAGGGTAATGTAGTAAACACCGTCCATGTATTTGTTGCCGGATCGAATTCATAGATAGTCGGGTCAAAAACAAAGCCTGTCGTGTGTCCTAAACCCATGTACATTTTTCCGTTGTATGTGAACGATATGGCTCCGAGTTCTTGTTGTCCGAGTGAAAATTCGCTGCGTTCTTCCCATAAATCTCGGGGCTCTTCGGTAAGCATTGGCAATTCCACCGGATTGTAAGCCGTGTCTTTAGCTATAATTTCATCTCCTTGGCGTTTGCCTGTTACGACATAGCTGCGTATATAGTAATTCGTTTCATCTTCCAAACTCGTAAGTGTGCTTTGTATTTTAAGTCCGTTTTGAATAGATTCGTAACTCTCCGGGTAAAAAAGTGTGAACATGGTGTCTCGCAATCTCACATCGGGTGTTTTTGACCAACAATGTCCATACTGCACAATGGAATCTTCCATGCGCGCATAATTCACCTCTGTTTCCACTTTTGCGTAAATATCGTGTATGGAAGTTGCTGTATCCGGCTTTGCGCTGAGATATTTTACCACACCGCGCTTGGTCATAAACGTGCCGGCATCCCACTCGCGCAACACGGTGTAACCTTCTTCCTGAAATTTACATCCTCCAAAACATGCAAAAACAGCAATAACGGCTGTTGCGAAAAGAAATTTTCTCATATTTTTTAGATTTACAAAACGTTTTGACTCTTTTTTGATTTACGTTAAAATTTATTTAGTTTTATGGCAAATAACTTATTATGAAGAAGTTAAAGCTAAAAACACCTTATTTTACATATCTTACGACGGCAAATTTAAGAATAAAACGCGTTCGATACGTTATTATTTACATTTTTTGATTAATATTGAAAATATTTTTTCATAACAAACGGTTATCAATAATTATACCTTTTTTTAGAATGCAACCACTTTTTCAATATACCGCCAAAACTTTAGCCGGTTTAGAAAGCTGCCTCGCCGACGAACTCACGCAAAACGGCATCGGCGAGATTCAAAAAATTAATCGCGCTGTACGATTCAAAGCGACTGTTGCGCAGATGTATAAGCTCAACTATACGTCCAGATTCAGTTTGAAAATTCTGCGCGAAATTGATACATTCCGAATTAAAAACGAAAACGACCTTTACAAAAATATCAAACGCATTGCTTGGAACGATTATTTTTCCTACAAAAAGTCGTTCGTGATGGACAAAACAGTGCATTCCGACATTTTTAACAATACACATTTTGCGGCGTTGCGCGCCAAAGATGCTGTGGCTGACTCGTTTCGCGACCGTTACGGCATCCGCCCGAGCGTGAACACGGAAAACCCTGATGTGCATCTGCACGTATATGTCAGCCACGATACGTGCACGATTTCGCTTGATACGTCAGGCGAACCGCTTTTTAAACGCGGTTACCGAAAAGATACAAACCAAGCTCCTATCAATGAGATACTTGCTGCCGGAATTATCAAACTTGCAGGCATAGATTCGGCTGACGACTATATTTTTGACCCCATGTGCGGCTCCGGCACATTTTTGATTGAAGCAGCATACACCAAACTCAATATTCCGGCAAATAAATTGCGAAAACACTTTGGATTCATGGCGCTCGAAGGCTTCGACCCAAAACTTTGGGAAAATGTGAAAGCGGAATGTGACGCTGCCACAGATTTAAGCCGCGAATTTAAGATTTTCGGAGCAGATTTGAACCGAAATACCGTCGAAATTGCCCTCGAAAATGTGCGTGCTGCAGGACTTTCCAACCGAATTTCTGTCAAACAAGCTGATTTTTTTAAAGAAAATAAGCCGGCTGACAAAGGAATTTTAGTGTTCAATCCGCCCTACGACAAGCGCATGGAAGAGGATAATATCATTGAATTTTACAAACAAATAGGCGATACGCTCAAGCAACGTTATCAAGGTTTCCGAGCGCACATAATATCGGGTAACCCCGATGCTTTCAAGTTCTTAGGATTGAAACCCGACCGAAAAATTCAACTGTTCAACGGTCAAATTGAATCCGAACTGCGAACGTTTACCATGTACGACGGCAGCCGAAAAAATATTCAAAAAAATATTGAAAATTCAAATGAAAATCAAACAAAACACAATTGATTTTTGTTTTTTCAAAAAATCAGTTTAACTTTACCCCGATAATTTTTATATTGTAACAGACCAAACCTATGGAACCGATATTAATCGAAGGAACTAAAAAAACCCCGGACATTTCATTCAATGCGGAAACCGGAATTTTGGAAATAGAAGGGCGATCCATACCCGAAAACTCGATAGAGTTTTACAAACCAATGGTAGATTGGCTGGACGAATACGCAAAATCGCCCACCGATAAAACCGTTGTGAATATTAAGCTCGAATACTTCAACACAAGTTCGTCGAAGTGTATTCTTGACGTATTCAAAAAATTGGAAGACATCTATAAAGCCAAGAAAGACGTTGTCATTAATTGGCATTACGAAGAAGACGATGAAGACATGCTTGAAGCCGGCGAAGATTATCAGTCCATCCTGAAAATTCCCTTCAAGATGATTGAAATTGAGGAATAAAGCTATTTTCAATTCAAAAAAAAGAGGCAGAACTGTAGCCTCTTTTTCTTTAGTTGTCGCGTATGAACGACCTTATTCAATGGCTTGAAACGCATCAGGCTACGTGCCTTGTAAACAAAACATTCGGCACAGAGTGTCCGGGTTGCGGTTTCCGGCACAGCTTAGAAATTTTGAAAGCAGTTTCAGCCTTTATCCACCCTTAGTTTTTTGGCTCGTTACGGCAATTTTTTACCTGATTCATCTTACGTTCAAACTAAAACAAGGTGCAAACATCCTTAAATTCAGCTTCATGACTTCGGTTACCGTT
>DYSM01000372.1 GCA_020718265.1 Draconibacterium orientale
AATTCCTAATTCCTAATTAATTTCATGGAAGATTTTAACATACACACCACACAAACACACGATGAAAGCTCAACAGGCGAACATCATGTAAAGTATATTTCGGGAATGTATAAAAATTGGTTCTTAGATTATGCTTCTTATGTAATTCTCGAACGTGCCGTACCACACGTAATTGACGGATTGAAACCCGTTCAACGGCGGATACTGCATTCCATGAAACGCTTGGACGACGGACGATACAACAAAGTAGCCAACATTATCGGCTACACAATGCAATATCACCCTCACGGCGATGCTTCTATCGGCGATGCCTTGGTTCAACTCGGGCAAAAAGATTTGTTGATAGACATGCAGGGAAACTGGGGAAATATCTACACAGGCGACAATGCAGCAGCACCGCGATACATCGAAGCCCGTTTGTCGAAATTTGCCAACGAAGTAATTTTCAATCCGAAAACTACAAATTGGAAACTATCTTACGACGGTCGTAACAAAGAACCAATCAATCTGCCCGTAAAATTTCCATTGCTCTTAGCACAAGGCGTTGAAGGAATTGCCGTTGGTTTGGCTTCAAAAATTCTGCCCCACAATTTTATCGAATTGATTGACGCATCAATTGCTCATTTGAAAAATGAACCTTTTGAGCTGTTCCCCGATTTCCCGACTGGCGGCATGGTCGATGTATCACGCTACCAAGACGGAGCACGCGGCGGGAAAATACGTGTTCGTGCAAAAATCGAGAAACTCGATAAAAAAACTTTGGTTATCAAAGACCTGCCCTTCGGGAAAACCACCGGAACATTGATTGAATCTATCCTTACGGCAAACGAAAAGAATAAAATCAAAATTCGGAAAATAGAAGACAATACCGCCGAATTTGTCGAAATTCTCGTTCATCTTCAACCCGGAATTTCGCCCGATACTACGATTGATGCTCTTTATGCCGTTACGGATTGCGAAGTTTCCATTTCTCCCAACTCAACCGTAATTTTCGACGATAAACCGTTGTTTCCGACTGTGAGCGAAATGCTCCGAATATCGGTTCAAAACACCATGGAACTGCTGCGAATGGAACTCGAAATTCGAAAAAACGAATTGGAAGAAGCGTGGCACATGTCGTCGTTGGAAAAAATATTCATCGAAAACCGTATTTACAACAGCATCGAAAACTGCGAAACCTGGGAATCGGTTCTCGAAACTATCGACAAAGGTTTAGAGCCGTTTAAAAAGAAATTGCGTCGAGCCGTAACAACCGATGATATTATCAAATTAACGGAAATAAAGATTAAACGTATCTCGAAATACGATGCTTTCAAATCGGACGAATACATAAAATCGGTTGAAGAAGAAATGATTCAAATTGATTTTTATTTGGCTCATTTGGTTCAATATACGATTGATTATTATCTGAATATCAAAGAAAAATTTTCGACCGGCAAAGAGCGAAAAACCGAAATACGAAATTTTGAAAATATCGAAGCTACAAAAGTCGTAATAGCCAACGAAAAACTGTATATCAACTACGAAGAAGGCTTTGCGGGAATGTCGCTGAAAAAAGACACGTATGTTTCCGATTGCTCGGATATGGACGAAATCATTGTCTTCCGCCGCGACGGAACGTACATTGTTTCAAAAGTTACGCAAAAAACATTTGTGGGGCAAAACGTAATTCATATTGCCGTTTTCAAGAAAAACGACAAGCGGACAATTTACAACGCCATTTATCGCGACGGAAAAACAAGTTTTGCATACATGAAACGATTCTTCGTGAGCGGCGTAACGCGCGACAAAGAATACAATCTCACACAAGACACTCCGCGTTCGGAAGTCATGTATTTTTCGGCAAACCCCAACGGAGAGGCAGAAACCGTGCGTATCACACTAAAACCGCGACCGCGCTTAAAAAAACGCGTTTGGGACGAAGATTTCAGTGCACTCACAATAAAAGGACGCGATTCGATGGGAAATATTTTGAGCAAAAATCCTGTTCATAAAATCAACCTTAAAGAAGAAGGCGTTTCGACACTCGGCGGGCGAAAAATTTGGTTCGACCGAGACGTATTACGCATAAATGCCGACGGGAAAGGCGAATTTCTCGGCGAATTTAAAGGCGATGATAAACTTTTGGTCGTTACAAAATCCGGAAATTTCCGTACCACGAATTTCGATTTATCAAATCACTTTGAAGACGATTTGTTGATACTCGAAAAATTTCGTCAGAGAAAAATATTTACCGCTGTACTTTTCGATGCCGAACAAGGATTTATCTACCTGAAACGTTTCGATTTGGAAAATTCCGAACGACCGGCTTCATTTATCGGCGACCATGCAGACTCTAAATTATTGCTGCTCAGCGAACACAAACACCCGATGTTTGAACTGATTTTCGGAGGAGCTCATGCCAAACGACCCAAGGAAATTGTGGACGGCGAAGAATTTATTGCCGCAAAAAGTTACAAAGCACGTGGGAAACGATTAAGCCTACACGAAATAGGAACAGTTGTTGAAATTGAACCGAAAACAGTGGAAGGCGACGACGACATCGACAACGATTTCGATGAAGACTCCGACATTGAAAATACTGTAGAAACAAACGAGCCGGAGTTTGAAATAATTCGACCCGGCGACGAAGGCGAACAGAAAATATTGAAATTATAGATATTTAAAAAAACTGAAAGTAAAATTTCAGTTTTTTTTTGCATAAAAATATGTTAAGTAATCGGACAGATTTATACTTTGATTGGTTGATTTTTTGATGTGCTGATATGCTGATTGCTTTTAATAAGTAATAATGAAATTATATTTATCATTTTTTTGTATCACAAAGTAACACAAAGTTTTAGCACAAAGTTTCGCAAAGAAA
>DYSM01000035.1 GCA_020718265.1 Draconibacterium orientale
GCGCCGATGGTACTGCATATCGTGGGAGAGTAGGTCGTTGCCGACTTCAAACACCCTTATCAGAAATGGTAAGGGTGTTTTTTATTTTAGAACTCTTTGACTAAAAAAGAGTTGATATTAACACGATTTCTTTACATAATCCAAATGAAATGTGCAATCGTTTGTTTACAGTGTAAATTATATTATCTTTGTTGTTCTTAATAAAATAATTGCATAGTGCAAAATAAACTTATGTCGGATAAAGACAAATACGAGATACACCAATTTACTGCGGATAATGGTCAAGCTCCATTGAGAATTGATAAATTCTTGATGGACAGAATTGAGAATATTTCACGAAATAGAATACAAACTGCTGCAAAAGAAGATTGTGTTGTTGTGAATGGTTTACCTGTGAAATCAAATTATAGAGTAAAACCCGGAGACACCATAACGATATTTTCGGAACAAGAACCTATGGAATTGGAACTTATTCCGGAGGATATTCCTTTAAATGTTGTGTATGAGGACGAAGAAGTTTTGGTTATTAATAAGCAAGCCGGCTTGGTTATGCACCCGGGATATGGTAATTATACGGGAACTTTGGTAAATGCGTTGATGTATCATTTCCGAGATGTACCGATGTTTCATTCCGGCGAGGCTCGCCCGGGAATTGTGCATCGCATTGATAAAAATACGTCCGGCTTAGTGGTCATTGCTAAAAATCCAACTGCACTTGCAAATTTGTCAAAACAGTTTTTCTTTCGCACAACAGACAGGCGTTACAGTGCTATTGTTTGGGGCAAGCCCAAAGAGGATTCGGGCACAATTGTCGGAAATGTCGGAAGAAATCCGAAAGACAGAAAACAAATGTATGTTTTTGTAAACGGAGAAGACGGCAAACATGCTGTTACACATTACAGAGTTTTAGAGGATTTAGGCTACGTGAGTGTTGTTGAGTGCAAATTGGAAACCGGACGCACGCACCAAATTCGAGTACACATGCAGTTTCTTGGTCATCCGCTTTTCAATGATAACGAATACGGCGGAGACCAAATTTTGCGCGGAACTCGCTTTACAAAATATAAACAGTTTATCGAAAATTGTTTCGAGATGATGCCGCGTCATGGACTTCATGCGAAAACACTGGCATTTGATCATCCGGTTTCGGGCGAACGTTTATCGTTTGAATCTGAAATACCGGACGATATGACAAATTTGATGGAAAAATGGCGTAACTACATCGTTAATAGAGATATTGATTAGTTTCATGAAGTTGCTTTTTTCAACAGAAAATGTTTATGTCTTCCAAAATACTTGGATTTTGGAAGAACTCGAAGCCTCGACACTCTGTAAATTAAACGTTTCTGAGCTTGAAAAGTATTTTAACTTAAAAAACCATAGACGGAAATCTGAGTGGCTTGCTGTGCGTTGGCTTGTATATATTCATTTTAAAATTAGTTCGGAAATTCGTTATACTGCTTTTGGGAAACCTTACCTTTTTGAGAACTCCGATTTCTCTATTTCGCATTCCGGAAATTTAATCGCACTTCAATTTGGTCAGAATTCATCTGTTGATATCGAGCCTGTTTCCCCAAAAATGTCCGGTCTTACGTCTAAATTTATCTCAAATTCGGATTTATCTCAAATTCAAACTGATTTTTTGAAAAATTATGCGCTTCAATGGTCAGCAAAAGAAGTATTGTACAAATTGTATGAAAAAGGAAATTTGATTTTTGTTACCGATTTAAAGGTTGCTGTTCCCGAAAAACTTTTTATGCGCGGAGTAATTTTGTGTAGGATTCTTAAAGATGATTTCGACAAAGAAATTTTGCTCAATTATGCTTTCATTGATGTAGATAATTCGGAGAATATTTTGGGTTGGGTTAATTCTTTTGTTTAAAATTATTATTTTTACGCTCAAATTTCAACCCGAATGGCAAAAATAATTTGTAAATTCTGTAACGCTGAAAACGAAGATAGCCGCGAACGCTGTTTTTCGTGTAATGCGCCGCTACCAAAATCTTCAGCATTAAGTGTCGAGGATGAAAAAAGTTTGGAAAATTTTATTCAGAGTACAGAAAAATCGCTACTCTCGGCAAAATCAAAAGCCGATACCGTAACATTTTCTTTGTTTTTTTTGATTGCAATTTTTTGGGTAATCGCTTCATTTGCAGCATATCGGAACTTTAAAGATGAGCGCGTAATGGTGATTGTGCTCAGTATCGTTATGGGAATTGTTGCTTTTATTTTCTTTGGCGGATTAATCGGGCATTTTGAGCGAAAAGCGATGCGTAAAGCCTTCAATGAGAAGATTTTACAAACAATTTCAGAATATTTGAAGGCAACAGGTTATACATCTGCCGATTTTCAATATGTGTGCGGAAAAGTTTTGACAGAAAAATCGCCGCTTCTTTCTTTTTTGAATGAAATTTAAACTGTCTATTTGATTTCAAACCCATAGGATTTTCCTTTTTTGATTGCAGGAATTCCGTCCTGAATCCAAACAGGAGCTGGCTTGTCTTTTAAATATGTGTCGAAAAACTGCATAAGTCTCATACTTAAATCTTTACGCGCTGCGCTTTCTGCCTTTAAGTTGTGCGGTTCGCCGTTGTAATTCAGTAACCAAACCGGTTTTTCGAGTCTCCGCAATGCAATATACAATTCTATGCTTTGCTCCCAAGGTACAGCTCCGTCCTTATCATTATGAACCAGAAGCAATGGTGTTTTTATGTTCGGTGCATTAAAAACAGGCGAATTTTTTATGTATAATTCCGGCGCATCCCAAGGCGTTGCGCCTATTCTGCTTTGCGTTTTTTCATACTGAAAAGCTCTGCTCATGCCTGATTCCCAGCGTATTCCGCCATACGCGCTAAACATGTTACTCACGGGTGCGCCTGCTGCTGCTGCTTTAAAAAAGTTTGTTTGCGTAACCAAATATGCCACCTGATAGCCGCCCCAACTTTGTCCTTGAATTCCGATTTTTGTAGAATCGACAAACGAATATTTGCAAACCGCTTTGGTTCCGCTCAACACGTATTTGAGAGCACTTTCGCCCGGCTCGCCGGTGGTATATCGAATGTTAGGCATAAAAATTAAGTAACCGTTACTTGCAAAAACGGTCGGATTGATTACGGAGCGACTCGGACTTGGTATCCAATGCGAGTTTAACTCGTCGGAGTGCGTTTCGTAAAAATACACAATCATCGGATATTTTTTTGTTGGGTCAAAATTTTCGGGTTTGTAAAGTAAACCTTCCTCCTCCGAACCGTCGGGCAATTTCCATTTAAAAAGTTCGGCAGAAGTCCAATTATAGTCTGCTTGTTGCGGATTTAGGTTTGAAATTTTGGTTTGTTCAGAAAATTTTGTGTCGGAAACAAAAATATCGCCATAATTTTCAGTGTTTTCTTTTCTGAAAACTAAGTTTTCCGAATTTTTTGCGTTCAAAACAGATGAATATTGAAAATTATCGAAAATTAATGTCTTTATTTTCTTATCCGGTAAAAGTTGAACGAAACCCGCATTTTTCGATTTTGTGTCGAAAATTTTTAGTAAGTTAACATCCGATTTTATATATTCTTCTTCCGTATTTAGTTTCAGGTAACGGTATTGTACGAAAGCTGAACGCCCGTTTTTTGTAATATTTTCCGGAGCTGTCTTGCCTTCCAAGTCAAGTTTCCAAATATCGTAGCGGTCGTAAACCCAAACCGATTTTTCATCGGCAAGCCAACCTCCAAAACCATAAGCAGCCGGCAGTTCCGGATTGTCGTAAAGTTCTTCTGCAAACGAAACTTTTATTGATTTTGTTAAATTCTTATGTTGCTTTGTTTCAACATAATAGCTATACCAAGCACTGTCCAATTTTTGGTAATACAAAACCGATTTGCAATTTGGCGAAAGATAAACCGAGCCTGCAAAATTGGTCAGAATTTTTTCAGAATCTCCTGACTCAGAGTCGATTACATAAACATCTCGATACCCTGTTACGTCCCATGTGCGCAATTTGGCGTAAGGTTGCTCGTTGGTCGCCAAAAGCAGTTTGCCGTTACCTTTGTTTACAGTTTTTGGGTCTTTCAAAAGTAGTGTTCCTAATTGAACAATCTTTTGTTTATTACAATGATACACTGCAAGATAGCTGCGTTTTTTCTCCTTGTCCAAATTGACCAATTGTTCGGATTGAATATAATCATCGTTCCAATGCCAGAGGTCGAGTTTTATTTTCTCGTCGTCGGTAAGTGTATCTTTCTGAATGATTTCCGGTTTCTGAGCTGTTCCAAAAAATAATTTAGTATCGTCTCGAGAAAAATACATTGCACCATTTGGACTTACTGTCCAATTTTTTGGAAATTCTGTATTTGTGCTGTCAGCAATTTTTTTAGCTGAATTTGTGCTGTATTCCCACAAATAAAGTGCGTAAACCTTTCGTTCAACGGTATCTTCCGAAAAAATAAAAGAAAACCGATTTCCCAAATTATCACAAGTCAATTTATCGGCTAATCCGCTCACACTTGGCAGACTGTCAAGGGTTTCCGATTCTGTATCAAACGTAAAAACTGTCGAGCGGAGCAGCGTGTCGTTTTGTAATTTTACAAATGATATCCGTTTTCCGTTGCGTGAAAACTCATAGTCAGACACATTTGAAAACGTAAATTTTTTATCTTTCAGCGGATTAAAAATATCTAAATGATAAGTTTTCGGTGCACTTTTATCGAATGTTTTTTCCTTTTTTTTAGATTTTAATGAATCGGGCAAACTGAATGTGTAGGTGTAAGCAATCCATGCCGATTTTTCTTTTGGAAGTTTGTAAGTGTTTAGTTTTGATATTTTTATGGTTTTATTTTTATCTAAAATTAAAATGCCGAGTGAATCTTTCGGAAGATCATCCGCCTTTGTTTTTTTTAGTTTTAAAGAGCGAATTGTGTCAAATTGAGTTTTAATTTTGTAAACTAAATATTCCGACGTCGGCGAAAATTCCGGACTGTAACCTCGTGAGAGTGTATGATTTTCAGATTTTTTTATAGAATATACATTCAAGTTGCCATCGCCTCGGTAAGGTTTTGCTTCGTAGGAAATATAAGTACCATCGTCTGAAACAGCAATAGCCGGAATCGTTTTCCAGATGTCGTAAGCTGCATCGTCAAGTGTTTTTTTTTGGGCGTAACCGCTTGAAAAATATATAATTAGGACTAAAAGCGTAAATATCCGGTGTTTCATTTTTGCAAAATTTATCGTGTAAAAAATACTACTCAAAAACCTTGCAAATTTGTATGACTTAGTTTAGATTCGTAAAAATCATTGCAAACAAATCAGAAACCGAATTCGCTTTTCGTGGCGTCTTCAAGAATCGTTCTTTCGTTAAAGTCTTTATTTTCAATAATATAAACATAGCGCAAATTTTTAAAATCAACACTCAGTTTAATGCGAATATCATAAAAATTGTCCTCCGTAACGCGCTGTATGCTGTCCACAGTTCCAATGAGTATGCCTTGCGGGAAAATGGCTGAAAATCCGCTGGTTACAATTGTATCATGCTTATTGATTTTTACATGATTAGGTATTTCGTTTAGCAACCCGTATCTGTAATCATATCCTGTCCATACGATTGAACCGAAATATTCCGTATCTTTCAATTTTGCACTTACGCCCATGCGTTTATTCAAAATGGAGACAACAGTGCAGTAATTATCACTCACTTTGGCTGTTACACCGACAGCTCCGTCCGGCGAAACTACAGCCATATTTTCGCGAACGCCTTGCTTTTTTCCTTTATTTATGGTGATAATGTTATTTTCTTTTGAAACAGAATTTTTTACGACTTCGGCGGTTTGGTAACTATACAGCGACTCGTACACAGACGTGTCTGTGCGCACTAATGACGTGTTATAGGTTAAAACCTGAGTGTGAAGTCTTTGATTTTCAGCTAATAACGCATCATTATTTTGCCGTAGTGTAAAATACGTTGTAACACCGCTGTATCGTTCGTACAGAAATCCGCTCACTTTGTTTGCCGAACCCATAAACCGCTTCGTTCGAAGTGTACTATGACTTATCGCAAAGTTTAATGTGATGATTTCCAGAATGATAAACAGCAGCAAGAAATGATGTCGAAGTATGAATCGCAGCAGATTTTGCAATGTTTACAACTTAGCGCAACAAAAACTTGAATTTATTTACGTTTTTCAGTGCAATTCCTGTCCCGCGTGCAACTGCGTGCAGCGGGTCTTCGGCAATATGCACCGGAATATCCGTTTTGTCTTTCAAACGTTTGTCCAAGCCGCGCAACAGCGCGCCGCCGCCTGCCAAATATATTCCGTTTTGGTAAATATCCGAATACAATTCCGGAGGTGTGCGCTCCAGAACGCTCAAGATTGCGGATTCTATTTTTGCGATGGATTTGTCCAAACAATGTGCAATTTCTTGGTATGAAACCGGAATTTCCACAGGCAAAGCCGTCATTTGGTGCGGACCGCGCACGATAAAATCTTCCGGCGGATTTTCGAGTTCGGGCAGGGCAGAGCCAACCATAATTTTGATATTTTCAGCCGTCCGTTCGCCTACTTTAATATTGTGTTGGTGGCGCATATACTCCTGAATATCTTGCGTAAAATCATCGCCGGCAATACGAATAGAGCGACTGCTCACAATGCCGCCGAGCGAAATTACTGCAATTTCCGATGTTCCGCCTCCGATGTCCACAACCATATTTCCGTCAGGTGCTTCAACATCAATGCCGATACCAAGCGCGGCTGCCATGGGTTCGTGAATCATATATACCTCGCGCGCGCCGGCGTGTTCCGAAGAGTCGCGCACTGCACGAATTTCAACCTCCGTACTTCCGGACGGAATGCAAATGACCATTTTTAGCGAAGGCGACATGAAACGCGAGCGCGATGTGCCCATTTTTATCATTTCCGTAATCATCAGCTCAGCCGCTTTGAAGTCAGCAATTACGCCGTCTCGCAGCGGACGAATCGTGCGAATGCTGTCGTGCGTTTTGCCGTGCATCTGGCGCGCTTTGTGCCCGATTGCTACAAGTTTGCCTGTGCCGTCGTCAATGGCGACGATAGACGGTTCGTCCACCACAATCTTGTCATTTTCAATAATAATCGTGTTTGCCGTCCCTAAATCGATGGCTATTTCTTTATTTAAGAATGAAAATAATCCCATTTTATGCTTTGTGATATGCTAAGTTCAAAATAATCAAAACGTTGTTTGGCGCAATTTGCTCACACCGAACGCGCAAAGGTATGAAATTTCTAAAAACAGTTGTGCATTATTACAATAAAAATTTACAAAAATCAGTTCTTGCAAAAATTCCTTAAAATCAAATTATTTTTTAAGTGTTTGAAAGATAGTATATTAGTTGTCTTTTTTTTAATTTTTATTCACAATATACTGTTAATAAAAAATGAATTTTAAATCATTCGTAAAAAAAATATCATTCTCACTTTAGTTTTTTTACCTTTGAACTGTAAATTATTTTATTCGAATATAAATTTTATAAATTATTGATAATGAAAGGTTTGAATGTAGAAATAGACACGATTTTTCCAAAATCGGATTCAGTTCCGAAGAAGTTCAAATTGGCACACGTTTACGAGCAAAAAGAATATTTAATCGGCGGCGAAATTCGTATTTGGAACGGAGCTGTGCAACAAGTTTTGTCTCCCGTTTGTATCTTCGACGGAAAATCGGCGAAACGAAAAGTTATCGGAAGTTATCCGTTACTTACAGCAAAAGAAGCACTTGAAGCGATTGAAGCTGCGCGTAAAGCTTACGACAACGGCTACGGAAAATGGCCCACAATGTCAGTAGAACAACGTATAAAGTGTGTCGAAGATTTTATTTTTCGCATGGCACAAAAGCGCGATGAAATTGTAAATTTGTTGATGTGGGAAATCGGAAAATCGTTGCCTGATTCTGAAAAGGAATTCGACAGAACCATTGATTATGTGAAAGATACAATTGAGGCTTTGAAGGAATTAGACCGAAATTCATCGCGTTTAGTTGTTGAAAAAGGCATTTTGGCTCAAATTCGTCGCGCGCCTCTGGGTGTTGTGTTGTGCATGGGACCTTACAATTATCCTCTGAATGAGACATTTACTACATTGATTCCTGCTTTAATAATGGGAAATACAACCATTTTTAAGCCGGCAAAAATGGGCGTTTTGTTGCATTTGCCTTTGCTCGAGGCGTTCCGCGATGCGTTTCCGCCCGGCGTTGTCAATACGGTTTACGGCGACGGAAAATCGGTTGTCGGACCGCTTATGGAATCCGGAAAGGTTGATAGTCTGGCATTTATCGGTTCAAGCCGCGTGGCAAATATTTTGAAGCACCAACATCCGCGCCTGCATCGTATGAAGTCCGTTTTGGGTTTGGATGCCAAAAATGCTGCGATTATTTTGCCCGATTCTGATTTGGATTTAGCTGTAAATGAAGCACTTCTTGGTTCTTTGTCGTATAACGGACAACGTTGCACGGCTCTTAAAATTTTGTTCGTGCATCGGTCTGTTGCCGATAAATTTAACGAAAAATTCTGTGCTAAAATTGAAGCAATGAAAATAGGAATGCCTTGGACGGACGGTGTGCAAATTACCCCGCTGCCCGAAGACGGTAAAGCTTCGTATCTTACTGATTTAATTAAAGATGCAGAAGCTAACGGAGCAAGAGTTTTGAATCCGAGCGGCGGTATTTTTAATGAAACGTTCTTTTTCCCGGCGGTTTTGTATCCTGTGAACGAAAAAATGCGCGTGTATTCGGAGGAACAATTCGGACCGCTGGTGCCGGTTGTGCCGTTCGACAACATTGAGGAGCCGCTCAAATATATTACAGATTCAAATTACGGGCAACAAGCAAGTATTTTCGGAAACGATGCCGAACAGATTTCCGATTTGATTGATCCGCTTGTAAATCAGCTTAGTAGAATAAATATAAATAGCCAATGTCAGCGCGGACCGGACACGTTTCCGTTCACAGGACGCAAGGATTCTGCTGAAAATACGTTGTCTGTCAGCGATGCTTTGAAAGTTTTTTCAATTCGCGCCTTAGTTGCCGCCAAACTTACGGATAGCAATAAAACATTGATAAACAATATTTTAAAGAATAATAAGTCAAACTTTTTGTCCACAGATTTTATTCTGTAAAACGTATTTGAGAAACCAATTTCAAAGTTGAAATCAGGTTTGAAATTGGTTCTTTTTAAATTTAGGTTTTAAAATCTCAATTTTATAAAATATGTCCCCAAAAAAACTCAAAATTTTCGTCGGCGTTCTGTTTGCTCTGGTCGGTGTCATGTTTATTTTTACTCAAATTCGCAATAAAAATACGCATAACGAGCTCACAAAAGTTACGTCTGATAAAATTACGAATCTGATTTTCTACAATGATTACATGCGAGATAACGGCGATGTGAACCTTCCGATAACCGATTCTGTTGATATAGAAGGCTTTACAGACGGTTTTCAAACAATGAAATCATCTTCGCAGTTAGTCCGAAATTTAACGAATGTTGTTTGGTATAAAGTTCGTTTTAACCTTGATAATCAGTTGTTTACCGTAACAATTTATCGTTCGGAAAAAACAGGCGATGTCGGAATAGTCAGCGATGTAAAAGGCGAAACGTTCGAGCAATCCGCAGGTGTTTACGAGTCGGTTGAGTTGTTGAAATGGGCGGAAAACATGCACGCAAAACCCGGTTTTGAGGAAATTCAAGGCACTGATTAAATTTTTTTGAACACACGCACCTGAACCGTTTTGAACTCAGAAGACTTTCGCTCGCTTAATTCGGATTTCATACTACAACCTGCACAACCGGCTGAGCATCCGCCTTTTGCATTTTTTTTATTAGGCAGAAATAACTTTATAAAACTGTATCCTGCATAGCTAAATGCCGCTGCAACAACGAGATATGTAAGAATTTGCTGAATCACTTTGAGCTTATTTAGAATGATTCAAAATTACAAACTTTTTTTTGAAAAACAAAAGTTAATTTGAAAATATTACAATTTGAAAATTTGAAAATTTAGGGCAGAGAATCCACAAATTTTCAAATTTCCAAATTTTCAAATCGGGTTATTTCCCCAGTAATTTTGCGCGTTCGGCTTCTGTTCCGGGTTTGCCGAGTAAGGCGAACATGTTACGTTTGTATGCCTCCACGCCGGGTTGGTCAAACGGATTAACATCAAGAACGTAACCGCTTATGCCACAACCTTTTTCAAAGAAATAAATTAGCGCGCCGATGTTGTATTCATCCACTTTCGGAATTTCTATTTTGATATTTGGCACGCCGCCTTCCACGTGAGCAAGCACGGTTCCGAGTTCGGCATTTTTGTTAATATCGTCTATACGTCTGCCTGCCAAGTAGTTAAGCTTGTCTAAATCATCGTCGGTTTTTGGGACGCAAAGTTCATATTTTTGCTCGCCAACCGAAATTACGGTTTCAAACAAATTGCGGCGTCCGTCCTGAATATATTGTCCGAGCGAGTGCAAATCGGTAGAAAAATCAACGGCAGCCGTGAAAATTCCTTTTCCGTCTTTGCCTTCGCTTTCGCCGTAAAGTTGTTTCCACCACTCAGCCATAAAGTGCAATTTCGGGTGGTAATTTACTAAAATTTCTATATTGAACTCTTTGTTATACAACGCATTACGCATAGCTGCATACACCACAGCCGGATTTTTATCGCTGTTTTCGGCAGTTGTTTTTGCCATATCTTGCGCGCCGCGTACAAGTGCTTTAATGTCAAAACCGGCAACTGCAATCGGGAATAAACCCACCGGCGTGAGCACAGAATAGCGTCCGCCTACATTGTCCGGAATCACGTACGTTTGGTAATTTTCTTGATTTGCAAGCGTTTTCAGTGCGCCGCGTGCTTCGTCGGTAACGGCAACGATGCGCGATTGTGCTTCTTTTTTACCATATTTCGCTTCGAGGTCGGCTTTCAAAATTCGGAACGCAATTGCAGGTTCTGTCGTTGTGCCCGATTTTGAAATTACGGTTACGGCGAACGATTTGTCTTTCAGAAAGTTGCGCAATTCAACCATGTAATCCTCGCCAATGTTATGTCCGGCGTAAATCATGGCGGGTTTTGTTTGGTTGTAAGCTACAAAACTATCTGATAATGAATCAATTACTGCTTTTGCGCCGAGATACGAGCCGCCGATACCGACCGTTATCATCACGTCTATTTTGGAACGCAATTCGTTTGCTTTGGCTTGAATTTGGTCTAAAAATTCGTCCGTAATTTCGTTAGGCAAATTTATCCAACCTAAGAAATCGTTGCCTTTTCCGGTTCCGGCGTGCAATAATTTGTTTGCTTCAATCGCTTTTTGAGTAATATGCGCAAGCTCCGTTTCGCTTACGAAATGTTTGGTGTACTGTAAGTTAATATTCATAAACTTTGGTTCGAAAGTCTTATTTTCGATTTACAAAAAAATAAAATTTTGCAGAGATAATCAAACTTTGTTTTGCATAACATTTTTTTATATCTTTGCAGTCTTTAAAAATTCAATTTAAAAATAGTTTAACATGGGAAAAGGAGATAAACGCAGCAAACGCGGCAAAATCTGGAGCGGAACCTCAGGAAAATCACGTCCGAAAGGCAAACGTAAAAAAGTAGCAGCCACAGCCGCAGCGGTTGTAGCAAGCAAATAAGCCGATATTTTCGGCTTTTTTTATTTTGGGAACTATGACCATAAATCCTTCAAACAGAGCTAATTCCGTTCAGGAATATTTTTTTTCGCAAAAATTACGACAAATCAGAGAAATGGTTGCCGCAGGGCGCAACGTTATTAATTTGGGCATCGGAAATCCGGATTTGCCGCCATCGGAAATTGCTGTAAATAAGCTGATTGAAGAAGCTCAAAAGTCATATACGCACGGCTACCAGTCTTATAACGGTGCGCCCGAATTGCGAAAATCTTTTGCCGATTGGTATGCACGCTATTATAATGTGTCGCTAAATTTTGAAACCGATATTTTACCTTTGATTGGGTCAAAAGAAGGTATCATGCACATTAGCTTAGCTTTTGTAAATGAAGGCGATACGGTACTTATTCCCGACCCGGGTTATCCGACCTACGAATCCGTCAGTAAAATTGCAGGAGCAAAAATTGTAAAATATAATTTAACAAAAGTCAATAATTGGTTGCCCGATTTTGACGAATTGCGCCGACTTGATTTGGCAAATGTGAAATTGATGTGGGTTAATTATCCGCACATGCCAACAGGCGCGCCTGCGACCGATGCGTTTTTTACAGAATTGATACAGTTTGCTAATGAATATAACATTCTGATTGTCAATGACAATCCGTATGATTTTATTTTGAATACCGACCATCGAAGTATTCTCGCTTTTCCCGGTGCGTTTGAAGTTGCGTTGGAATTAAATTCGCTGAGCAAGGCGCATAATATGGCAGGCTGGCGCGTGGGCGCAGTGTTCGGCAGAGCCGATTACATTGCTACCGTATTGAAAATCAAGAGTAATATGGATTCCGGAATGTATTTGCCCGTGCAACTTGCCGCTGCGGAAGCCTTGAAAGCAAACGACGATTGGTACGAAAAAAATAATGTAGCCTACCGCGAACGTCGCACGTATGCGTGGCAAATTTTAGATATTTTGGAATGTGATTACGACAAACTTGCGCAAGGCATGTTCGTGTGGGCGCAAATTCCGAAAAAATACAAGTCGGGTTTTCAACTGTCTGATTTATTGTTAGATAAATCTAAGGTTTTTATCACACCGGGCGGAATTTTTGGCAAAAACGGCGAAAATTATATCCGAATTAGCCTTTGCGCAACTACTGCACAGTTGAAAGAAACTATTCAGCGTATTTCGGACTTGAAATTATAAATAGAAAAGCCGCAAAAGTATTGAAATTCAATAAATTGCGACTTTTCTTCGTTTCAAATTATTTTTGTTTCAAAACATGCCCTTCGTCTGTCGCGTGTCCGAAAAGGTGTTTAATTTTGTTTTGATATTTTTTCGATAAAACATTGCGTTTCAGTTTGAGAGTGGGAGACATTTCGCCGGTTTCGGGTGTCCAATCTTCGCATACGAGCGCGAATTTCTTTATTTGCATGTGATGGTCGAGCGTTTCGTTGTATTCTTCCACTTCTTTTTGGAATCTGTCTATAACTATTTGATTTTTAATTAATTCCAAATTATTATTAAAGTAAATTTTATGCAACGAAGCCCAATCGTGCAGAAATTCAAATGACGGACAGAGCAGTGCGGCGCAATATTTTTCATTTTCGCCCAAAACCATCATTTGTCCGATAAACGGCGACTCTTTAAACAGATTTTCAATCAGTTGTGGCGCAACATATTTTCCTGTAGATAGTTTGAACAGTTCTTTTTTACGACCTGTAATTTTCAAAATATCGCCGTTTAGTTCGCCCATATCACCGGTGTGAAACCAGCCTTGTTCGTCGATGGCTTCACGCGTTTTTTCCGGGTCTTTGTAATATCCGGGCATTAAATTTGGTCCGCGAAAAAGAATTTCGCCGTCATCAGCTATTTGAACTTCAGCTTTTTCAATAAGTTTTCCTACAGTTCCGGGGCGAATATCGTCAATACGATTAACTGAAATCACAGGAGCAGTTTCCGTCAGTCCGTAACCTTCGAGCACAGGAATTTTCGCGGCTGTAAATACCTTAGCCAGACGCGGTTGCAAGGCTGCACCGCCCGAAACTACGACTGCGATGTTTCCGCCCAAAACTGCGCGCCATTTGGAGTAAATTAGTTTGTCTGCAATAGCCAATTTTTTCTTTCGGATAATATTTGGCTCCGTTGTCGGGTCAAATTCATTAGCGAGTTTCAACGCCCAAAAGAAAAGAACTTTTTTGATGCCCGTTAAATCATTTCCGGCTTGGTGCAAGCGGTCGTAAACCTTTTCGAGCACGCGCGGAACACATGCGAACAAGTCCGGCTTGATGTCTTTCATGTTGTCCACAATGGTTTCGATGCTTTCGGCGTAGTAAACTTTAATGCCCATATAAAGGTATAAGTAGTTGAGCATCCGTTCAAAAACATGGTTCAACGGGAGGAAACTCAGGGCAAGTTTCAAATTTTTTGGAACGGCAGGTTCGGAATATAACACATTGCTCACAAAGTTTTTGTGTGTCATCATCACGCCTTTGGACAAGCCTGTTGTGCCGGAAGTATAAATGACTGAGCATAAATCGTTTTCGTTTACCGATGCTTTAATTTCTTCTAATTTCGCCTTGTATTTCGCTTCGTTTTTTTTACCGAGTTCCAGAATTTCGGCAAAACTTGTAGCTCCTTGAACATTGTCAAACGTGTAAAAATGTTTTATGTTCAAGCGTTCAATCAACGGAGATAAAAATTTGAAACGTTCGGCAGAGGAAACCAATACCATTTTGGTTTCGGAATGCGAAAAAATATGATTATATTCGGACTCCGCAACATTCGGGTACACAGGCACATGCACGGCTCCGATTTGACTCATGCCCACATCTGCGAAGTTCCACTCCGGGCGGTTGTTCGAGACGGTTGAGATGGCATCGCCCTTGCCGAAACCGAGTTCGAGCAAGCCGTAACTGAAATAATCGGCGTTGCGTTTGAACTCTTCTGTGCTGAATTTTTCCCACACCCCATTGCGTTTAACGGCAAGGGTGTCGTTTTTCGGATGGTTTTGCAGAATATATTCCACAAAATCGAAGGTGCGTTTTATTTCCATATCTTGATTGAAGACCACACGCAAACGTTTGCATGTGTAAAAACAAAGATATAAAACTTTTTTTATTTTAAAAAAACTATTTCTGAGTATTGCTTGGAAATAAATATGTAAACAATTGACTAAATGTTGATTATATTCAGTTTTTTACCGAAAGTTTTGCGATACAATCTGTTTTTTTATCTACGAGTCCGGTCTAAAAAGCCTGTTTTATTTTAGCTAAACAACCTATATGCTTGATT
>DYSM01000373.1 GCA_020718265.1 Draconibacterium orientale
GCAAAGCCGTGCCAATGCAACGTGTTTTTTGAGTATGAAAACGTTTTTGTAGTTTTGTTGCATGAAAGAACAGCTTCGGCGTACAAACAACTCACGGTTGGAGCCTTTATTGATAGCGCGGCGGAAGGAAGACCTTCCGCCGAACGTTAGGAGCAGCCTCACGAAAACAGGGAAATATATTTCATACAACATCATCAGATATTGATTTTTATTTTAAATTTGCAAGAAATAATAAAAACAGAAAATACAAAGTAGAAATAAAACATAAAGATATAGTGTTGGTTATTTAAGCATCGAAAATCCCTAATTTTCATAACCCCACACGAGATAATAGAACACTCACGCTCCGGCGTGGGAGGTTCTTGTCTGTGGGTGTGGGTATGGGGATACCTCGGTGCTGGCAAGTTAATCGACCACGCTTTGTGTATAAAGAAGTTAAAATAAAAAGTGTTAGTTGGCTTGCAACCGAAAATCCCCGTTTTCAAAACACCCGCAAAGCAAAACTGAGAAGTACACGCACCGTAACAGGTATGCGGGGCTGTCGTTTATTTGCGAAATTTG
The DNA here is from genome assembly GCA_020718265.1 of Draconibacterium orientale. GTDB lineage: Bacteria > Bacteroidota > Bacteroidia > Bacteroidales > JAADGE01 > DYOJ01. The sequence continues at coordinate 562 of DYSM01000373.1, forward strand.
GGTAACACCGAAAAGCAAGTAAACTTCAGTCCCGCACTTTTTTGAGTATAAACGGTTCGACGGGACGGAACCCCAAATTATTGATTACGAAACAGAAAGTTCAGAATAAAACAAAACCGATAACGCAGAACATACCAAATTCTGCAAACACGTTTGTCCGTTCCCGAAAAAAACCGACCGTGCAACCGAAAAACGACAAGAGTAGGAAACAAACATAAAATATAAATCATGTTTAAAGCAGTTTTTACCTTAGCAATAGTGCTCTTAGCTAGCATATTATCTGTATCTGCCCAGAATTGGGATGATGCAAATTTTAACAACTTTACTTACGATGAAGCAAACTACCCCATGCCGGGTGACACAATTGTTTCATATTTCATAATTCCGATGGACATAGACATTGAGAACGTGTTGAATGTTTCAGGAGAGGATGTTGAATGGGACTTTGTAAGTCTTCTGGAAAATGCAGAACTTGATTCTGTTGTAACGTCATATCACAGTTTCGAGAGTGAAACAGCAGATATTCTCTACTCTCAACTCACAGACCAAGAAGAATTTCTGGCTGCGTTTGACACATTAGTAAAGAATTATGTTTTTGTAGATGAATCTGGAAATGTTGTAGATCCGGCAATTGAACATTTTTTGATTAAAGAAGAAGCATACTACGAAGCAGGCGAAGTCGCTTATGCAACTTGGTATTATCAAGCTTGGCTACAAGATTCGGAAGATGAAACACTTGAGATTTTATGTAACTTCTGTCAAGTTTATTACGACGGAGCAACAACAGAAACACTTGCCTTTGAAAAACCCGAAATGGACTTCTCTCCTGAAGAGTTAGAAGCTCAAATAGGAGGCGATACTTCTGATAACGACTATACTTTTGATTGGGAGTCTTTAGATACTGACGAAGATGGCAACGATGACACATATTTATTCGGTGTTTCTGAAAAAGAATTAGACATTGACGGAATCGGCGACATAATTGTACCCGATTTTGAAGATGAAAACTATGTTTATTATTATCCCTCGGTAAGGCTTGTTGAAAGTACATTTACCGAATACTACGCAACATACGATATCGAAACTGCAGAGGTTATTTATTGGACACTTGAGGACCAATATGATTATTTAACAGAAGAAGGTTATATCGAAGGTTATGATTATTTATACATTGGAGCAGGAACAGAACCGCTTAAGACTTTCACTTGGTATGGCTTTTTCGTAAATGAAAACGATGAACTTGATTTTGGCGAATTAGCCTCATTTCAAGGATACGATGAGCAAGCATTAGAAGATGTTTTTAGTGGAAAAAAATCTGCAAGCCCAAGTAAAAAAGGCTTGTCGGTTGGTAAAATTGCCGGGAACAAACAAAGTTCGGGTATTAGAATGTTGAAATCAGATGTTATTTCAGATTTACAAGTATATCCGAATCCTACATCTGAAATTATCAATATGGATTACAGCGTATCAAAAGCAGGTAAATATACAATAGACGTTATCGACATCAAAGGCTCGGTTGTAAAATCGGGCATCAATGTCAGCAATACAATTGGAGCAAACACAGCGCAAATATCAGCTTCTGATTTGAACAGTGGTATTTATCAAATCGTATTAAAACGTGACGGAGTATTCTCAGCCTCTAAACCTGTGGTCGTAGAATAATTCCAAGTTAAACTCTAATAAAAAAAGCTGTAATCATTTACAGCTTTTTTTATGATCCACTCTGCTAAGAGTAGAATATTTCTACGCTTTTTATCACGGAAAGATTGCATCTTTCTTTGCGCCGGGCGCAAACTCCGGCAGGCAAATTGCGCATACGTGCTGCATTACAAACAACTGATACTAAACCGCTGTCAAGATTGTTATTTTGACGATACTTTGTCCTATCGGACGAAAGCATGTCAAATAAGACTTTCCATCGTCCGATAGGACATGGAAACGTCAGTCTTTTTTGTCATTTTGATAGCGGTTTAGTATGAATATGAAGTAACGTTCCAATTTCTGTCCGGCGCAGTTATACCACAAACGGATTTCGGTCATTTGTAATGCGGGGAGAGCTACAACGATGTCCGTTTTGGTGTTATGGTAAACCAAATCACTAAAAACCAAACGGGTTTTGCCCTTGTTGCAGTGCAAAACCCTTAAAAGCAAACGGGTTTTGCCCTTGTTGCAGTGCAAGACCCCAAAAATAAACGGATTTCGCCCTTGTGCAGTGTACAAACCCTTAAAAGCAAACGGGTTTTGCCCTTGTTGCAGTGCAAGACCCCAAAAACCAAACGGGTTTTG
>DYSM01000374.1 GCA_020718265.1 Draconibacterium orientale
GATTGTTTATTTCCCTGTCCTCCGCCTCAGGCGGACGATAAATCTGCCGCAGGTAAATTGATGAGTTGATTATCAATTCTTCATCTTTAATTCATAATTTTAAATTTTTAATTCTTCATTCGTATTAATTCAAAATTCAGCATTCAAAATTCTTAATTGTCCTAATGGTTTATAAATATTGAGTTTTTGGATTTGAACAGAGCATTGAATTAAAAAACACCACAGGCTATATCGGAAACACCAAAACCACTTGAGTCCCTGAAGGATGCCCGTCGTTGTAGAGGGTTTCGATTTTAACTTCGATTGGCTTTTGACCCACACGTTGTTGGTTGGTAATGGCAATGCGTTCTTGGATATTTCGAGTCGAAACCGATTTGTGCTTGCCTTCGTTAGTTTGCTCGGTTGCATGGTGGAGACCAACTCCATTGTCGGTGATGGAACAGACCAATTGGTTTTGAGCCATTTTAAAACTTACGGCAACCATACCGGGACTTTCTTTTGGAGCGATTCCGTGAATAATGGCGTTTTCGATAAATGGCTGAATGAGCCAAGGCGGAATACTAACTTCTGTATCAACTTGCTCGTCTATTTCGACTTTGTAATCTAATTGCTCATTGTACCTTAACTTTTGCAATGCTAAATAATTGCGTATATTGTCGATTTCGATAGGTAGTGCAATTTCTTTTTCGCCTGAGTTTTCTAAAAACGATCGAATTAACTTCGAAAAAGTAGTTAAATAATTGAGTGCACTTTTTTTGTTATCTTCGACAATAAATCCGCCAATTGACGATAACGCGTTAAACACAAAATGGGGATTCATTTGCGATCGTAGGGCTTTGAGTTCCAAATCGTGATTCTGTTTTAAAAGCAAATGGCGTCGCTTGGCATTTTTCCAGAACAGGATACCTAAAACAAGCATCAGAATCAACAACGACAATAATACTACAATCCAAAAATTTCTAATTTGTGTTTGATATTGAATTGCTTTAAATTGCTGTTGTTGTTGCAATTCTTGTATGGCCTCGTTCTTTTGATTCAATCTATATTCGGTTTCGAGTTGAGCCATTTTCTGATTCAAATCGTCGCTAATCATCTGATTTTGAATTTCGTTGTAAAGTTGATATTGCGCCAATGCCTCTCTATACATCCCTTGCAAGGCAAAGTGTCCCGAAAGGGCTTTATAAGCATTAGCCGTTTCGATTTTCGCGTTAATGGTTTTCGATATGTCGATGGCTTGTTCGTAATAATGAAAAGCTTTTTCGAACTGTTGTAGACTATCGTGAATGGCCCCTAAAAAGATTTTATTCCCCGATTCCTCTTTTCTAACACCTATTGTTTGATAGACACTATCGGCGTGAATGGCTAATTTTAGAGCCTGGGTGTATTTCTTTTGTTCGACCAATAGCGAGGCTTTGCTATTGTAACAGAGTGCCTGACCATATAAGTCGCCAATTAAGGCCGATAAACGCTCCGATTCGTTAAAATAAAATAAAGCCTTTTCGTTAAGACCCATTTTTTGGCTAACCAATCCCAAATTAAAAGCCACGGTCGTTTTGTTGAGGGTATCGGTTAAAGCGGGGGCTTTGTAAACATCAAAATACTTTTCGTATGCCGCTTGATAAGATCCTTTAAGGTAGAATATATTGGCAATAGATAGTTTAGAGTTTAAAACCGCCTGATGATCTTTGTTTTGGATTCGCAAATTCAAGGCTTTAGAATAGTAAGTCAAGGCGGTATCGTAGGCATCTTGATCGCTGTATAAAATACCAATGTTATTCAAAATATCGGATTGAGCCTTGATATCGTGTCGCTTAACAGCGGCATTAAGTGCCTGATTATAAACCCGCAAAGACAACTTGTAAAATCCTTGTTGTTCGTAGATAATCCCTAAAAGCAAATTAACGGTGTTGCCATTGAGGTTATTTTCGTCGAAAGTTTTTTGCGATTTTAACTGGGTTAATATCTTTTTGGCCGCTTCGAACTCGCTTTTTTGAATGAGTCGACTTGCCGACAAAATTGCGGTGTCCAACGCTTCGGTATTTTGAGCAAAAAGTGTTAAAGACTGCCAAATGATAAGTACCAAAATTAAAAGTCGAACCCATCGACTCATTGTGTTTGCAATTGAATTGTGCATGAATATGGGTTAAATTGCTTGAATTAATTTTAAAAATGCGTCACGTTTTTGAGCCGATACCGGAATTTCGGTTCCATCGTTCATGGTGACCGTTCCGCCGTCGGAACGTGTAAAGGCCGTAATATATTTAAGATGAATTAAATACGATTTGTGGATTCTGAAAAAACCGTTTTTCTCCAAAATTTGTTCATAAGCCTTGATAGTTTTTGACGACACTATTTTGCTATGGTCGGTCAAAGTGAACACCGTGTAGTTGACATCGGCTTTGGCAAATACAATCTCGTCGTAATCGAGAAATTTGAATCCATTGACCACCGGAATGCTTAACTTTTCGGTATTGGCTAAAGCCGCTCTTTGTGAAATTGATTCCAGTTTTGCCGGAGTTTCGGTACTTGTTACAAATCGGGCTTTAATTCGGTCGAGTGCCATTTTAAAATCGGATTGACTCACTGGCTTTAAAAGGTAGTCAACAGCATTGGCTTTTATGGCATGGATGGCAAATTGTTGGTGCGACGTAACAAAAATGACCATAAAATTTTTGTGTTTCACTTGCTCTAAAATATCGAAACCAGTGCCCCCAGGAAGTTCAATGTCTAGAAACACCAAGTCGAACGGGCTTTGATTCATCAATTCTACCGCTTGGCGAAAGGTACCTGCCTCGCCTACTAAGTCGAATTCTTCTGTAAAGTCGGCTAAAAGATA
>DYSM01000036.1 GCA_020718265.1 Draconibacterium orientale
TAATTTAACTTTACAAACTTTCAACTTTATGACTTTTTATACTGAACTCAACTATGAATGACTACATTTTGACTGTTATTTGACAAAACATTCGATTGAAAAAATGACTATAACACACATAATATCAAATATTTACACGTTTTATTACAAACACTGTTTCGCATTTAATTCAGCTTCAATGTCTTGTATTGTGGGCAATTGTGATTTTAAATTTTCGGGAATTGCTTTGCTGAATTGATATTCTGCGATACCAATCGGCTGAGAAAGTCCGCGCAATGCATACTCTGCTTCAACCTTATTTTTTGATTTACAGAGTAATATTCCAATTGTTGGATTGTCATTCTCGTTTCGCAAAATGTCATCAACAGCCGACAGATAAAAACTTAATTTGCCTGTAAATTCCGGTTTAAATTCAACGGATTTTAACTCAACGACAACAAAACATCTCAATCGAATATGATAAAACAGCAGATCGATTTTATACTCATTTTCAGCTATTTTCAACAAATATTGCCTGCCGATGAATGCAAAACCGGTTCCTAATTCAAGTAAAAACTGAGTAATATGTTGAACTAACTGATCTTCCAAATCCTTTTCGTTTGCTTTTTCGGCTAAAGTTAAAAAATCAAATTTATATGGGTCTTTCAATGTTTCAACTGCTAAATCTGACTGTGGTTTCGGCAGAGTTAGTCGGAAATTTGTAACCGCTCTGCCTTGTCTTTCAAATAACCGACTTTCAATTTGTAAACCCAAAACTGCACGCGACCAATTATGTTCAACCGTTTTTAATGCGTAAAATATAGCTTGCTCAATATCCTGCGACTTTTGAATAATGAGAATATTGTGCCCCCAAGGAATTAAACTTATGATTTGCTGAATATTTTCAAGTTGGTTTTGCATGTTCGGAAATTGTGAAACAAGTTGTTTCATAATTTCAATTGACTTATTTTCAGCTATTTGATAAAACTCATACCACTGTCGCATGAACAACAAATTTCGTTTTGAGAAACCGTCCATAAGCGGAAACGAATGAGTCAAATCCTTGGAAATGGTTTCAACAACTTTTGTCCCCCAATCCGAAACTGTTAATTTTTCAGAAATACTTTTTCCTAAATCCCAATATAAATTTAACATTTCACTGTTTACGGACAGCGAAGCTTTAATTTGCGCCGATTTGATGCGATCTTTTAGCTCGCTGACCCAACTTCTGTATAATTCATTATTTAGAATTTCAATCATTTAACAAATTTTTGAAGAAAGAACGAAATTTGTTTCATTTTCACACTTATTGCAAGTTAAAATGTTACATCATAATTTACAAGTGAGATAGTTCCGTTAAAATATGTTCCGCTTAATGCCAACATGTCTTCATTATTTTTTCAGTAAAAATACGTCAATTAAAACGAAATGAAATTTATTTTTGAAAGTTTTTTTCGATAATTTTGCTTTTTTGCATCTTTTTTGTTTATCAAAATGCGTTGCAATATGTTCAACACGAAAATGCAAAAATAGCACGAAATCAGTTTCGATGCGCATGTATGAGGAAAATTACCAATAAAATATTGCTCACAGCCGTAATTCCGACCGTCATTGTGGGGCTTGCAACCGCGTTGCTGTTGGTTTTGCTGACTTCGGGCTCCGACAAAAGTTCGCTTTACGCGTATGAAAAAACGTTGCGCAACGATTTTGACATTTTGGCACAACGTGAAACCGAAACGGTCATCACAATGCTTGACGGACTTCAAAAATCGCAAGAAAACACAACGTTTTCCGGCGATTCTGTGAAAATTTTGGCGGCGCACTTAATCCGAAATCTCAAATACGGCGCGGACGGTTATTTTTGGGTGGACGACACGACGGGCACAAATTTGGTATCGAGCGTACGCGAAATGGAAGGCACGAATCGTATTGATTTACAAGATTCTGACGGAAAATATATCGTCAAAGAATTCATAAAAACCGGCAAAAACGGCGGCGGATTTGTCGATTACAGATTTCCGAAAACGAAAAACGGAAAACCGCTACCAAAACGCAGCTATCTTGCTTATTATGAACCTTATGGCTGGGTTATCGGTACCGGAAATTATATCGACGATATTGATGCGGCTGTTGCTGTAATGAAAGACCAACAAACTGCACTGATGCGCCAAACATTGTGGTTTATTTTTAGTGTTGTCATTTTGGCATTAATCGGCGTGTTTTTTATCAGCAAACGCATGACGCGCCCGGTTGTAAAGCTAACCGAACACGCCAAACGACTTGCCGAAGGCGATTTGAGTGTAAATATTACAAAAGAAACAAAGGACGAAATCGGAATTTTAGCCGAAACTTTGGCTCTTATGGTTCTGAAAATCAGAGATATAGTTGAAAGTATCAGCATGGAATCCGAAATGACCGTCAATGCAGGGAATGAGTTCAAAATCGCTGCACGTTCCATTTCGGACGGCGCAAACCAACTTGCTGCTTCCGTGCAGGAAGTTGTGAGCACAATTGAAGAAATTTCTGCAAACATCGTCAGCAACGCGCAAAACGTGCGCGAAACTTCGGCGATTACGGAACTTGTGGCATACAACGTCAATCAAAGCAGCGCGGCAGTGTCGCAAACTGTTCAAGCCCTAAAAAATATAACACGAGAAATATCCGTCATTGATGATATAGCTTTGCAAACCAATTTATTAGCATTAAATGCCGCAATTCAAGCCGCACACGTTTCAGGCGGCGGAAGCGGCGCCGGTTTCGCAATTATTGCTCAGCAAATCAGCGAACTTGCCGAAAAAAGCGCGCAAGCCGCAAAACGCGTAACTGAACTCTCGATTTCCGGAATTAAAATAGCAGACAAAACCGAAGAAATGTTGAGAAAACTCGTGCCTGAAATCCGCCGAACCGACGAACTTGTGAAAGACATCAGCCAAGCCGGAGACGAGCAGGAACTCGGTATCATGCAGGTAAACAACGAAGTAAGCGCGCTCAATACGCTGTCGCAACACAACGCCGCGGTATCCGAACAAACCGAGAGCAATGCCATCGAGCTTTCCGAACGAGCCAAAAATATGCGTAAAATTATTTCGTTTTTTAAAAAATAGAATTTAATTTGAAAATCCGAAAATTTGAAAATGAGATAATACGTTGATTTGTAATCTTTTTTGCGTTTTAGCGACTTTGCGGTAAATTAGTTTTAGAATGAAGGCAATTATCTTAAACAGACATGAAAATTCAGAAATTATCAAAATTACAAATTTTCTTGGTCAAATTTCTGATTTTCAACCTAAAACAACTGTGCACTTGTGGTATGATTCTGAGAATTTACATCTAAAATTTGAAGTTTTCGATTGTTTTGTGCGCTGCACGGAAACGCAAACGAACGGCAAAATTTGGGAAGATTCGTGTGTCGAATTTTTTTTCGCGCCAAATTTGAATTTTCCGAATCGCTATTTTAACCTCGAAATTAACTGCGGAGGCACGGCTTTGATGCACTTTAATACGGTTCCGCGCATTGAATTTCAGGAAATTACCGAAGAGGATATTTTAAAATTCGACATAAAATCCAATTTGCCAAAAGTCGTAAATCCGGAATTGACCGAACCAACTGTTTGGACAATTGAATGTAAACTTCCGTTTGAAATTTTACAAAGATATTTTTCATTTGAAAGACCCAAAAACGGCACACTGTGGCGCGGAAATTTCTATAAAACTGCAAAAAACACTTCAAATCCGCATTACATTTCATGGAAAAAACTTGAAGTTGAACGCCCCGATTTTCACAGACCGGAATTTTTTGGCGAGCTGATTTTTAGCTGATATTTAATTGTTTTTTTCGAAAATAAACCGTAAATTAGTGTCTTCTTTTCAGACTTGAAAAGCACTCAATTTTGTGAAATATGACAAAAAAAGCGTCCATCTTTCTCTTGTTTTTTGCACTGACATTTTCACTTTTTGCACAACAGCCGGAAGGGAAAATTAAGCGGAGCGATTGTGCTCATCATGCTGGTATAACTGGCGGGTATTCAATAGGTTATGGGCTTTCATACTTGTATCAACCAAACAAAAGCGGCTTTCAACTCACGTATTCACCCTATTACACAAATTACAGAGCATTTTCAAATCTCTCATTTACTTATGCTTACACGCTGCGTGAGAGTCGGAACATAAACTTAATGCTCTATGTAGCAGAAGGTCTGACACTTATACAGAACACGCCCGATTATTACAGCAGCAAGCGTAACGAAATGAGATTCGTAACCGGTTGCGGTTTGGAATATCAATTTTATCTGTCTCAAAAGTTTAAACTTAACATACACAGTGGTTTCGCATTTCAAATCAAAAACTACGAACAAGAAATTTACGACACAAATCTCACGACTCGTAACGTTCAGGCATATTTCTTTTCACCCGACGGCGGCGTGAGTTTATTTTTTATGTTTTAATAAAAAAGTATATGAAAAAATATTTGATATTAATTATATTTACAATTGTCGGATTTTCAAGCCTTTACAGCCAATCAGATTCCACGCAAATGCGTCCGAAACATTTTACGGGAATCACTGCCGGAATCACAACCGGATTAGGTGCGTATTACCGATACATGCCTGACATTCAAGGCATACAGGTTTCATTTATTCCAATTTATACAAGAAACACTCTGTATGACAGAAAAGTATCGTTCGGCTCAGCATTCTCCGGAACATATTTAAACAGATTTGCCACGCGTAAACGCATCGATTTCAACTTTTACGAATCGCAAATGATTATTATCAATGATTCTGATTTACAGAATTTTACAATAGGAGCCGGAACAATGGCAGACGTGAAGCTGGGCTACGATATGAATATGTCCATAAATTTAGGATTAGCCTTTATTGTTTTCGCCGGGGATTCGTCCGAATGGGTGATGCTCCCGGATATAGGACTGGGGTTTAGCTATAAATTTTAAAACCTTTTGAGATGAAAAAATATATCGCAATATTTTTACTGACTGTCAGCTGTTTGACTGCTTTTTCACAATCCGTTTCGTCCAAATATGTGGGCGCAAGTGCAAGTTTATATTCCGGTTACGGCTTTGCGTATCGAAGCATGTACAACCGAATCGGATTCCAAATAAACGTTGCGCCTTACGTTTCGTCAGACAATATGGTTGTCAGTGCAGGTGTAGCCGGACTTGTCAGACTGTCTGATTATGAGCGAACTAACTTATATCTCAATGTCGGAAATCACTTTTTTTATTCCGATGATTCGTATGGCAGCAGCAACAAACAATACCTGTTCGGCATCGGTCCGAGTTTACAAATGAGCCTGTCTGACAATTTATTTTTTGAACTTATGCTCGGCTACGGCGGTCGATACCGATTAAATTATGTCGTCAGTACGCACGATTCGCCGTATTATGTCAGTTATACGGGAGGAGTTTCGTTACTTTATAAAATTTCTAAAAATTAGAAACATATTACAGAAAAAAGGAATTTGTTATTTGAAAAAAGATATATTTGCAGAAAAATTCCTGAATCCAATTAAATGATATATTACAAAACTCGCGAAGAAATTGAAATTCAACGACATAGTGTTCTCTTGGTTTCTCGCACGTTGGCATTAGTTGCCGAACACATCGGTCCGGGTGTAACTACACTTTTTTTAGACCGCATTGCCGAAGAATTTATTCGCGACCACGGTGGCGTACCCTCTTTCAAAGGATATCACGGATTTCCTGCAACGCTGTGTACGTCTGTAAATGAGCAAGTTGTTCACGGAATTCCAAATAATTTACCTTTACGCGAAGGTGATATTATTTCGGTCGATTGCGGAATTTTAAAAAATGGATTTCACGGAGATCATGCGTATTCGTTCCAAATCGGTGAAGTCAGCCCTGCGAAAAAACGTTTATTGGAAATTACAAAAGAATCGCTTTACGTGGGCATCGCGCAGGCAAAAACCGGAAACAGAATCGGCGATATAGCTTCGGCAATCCAAAATTACGTTCAAAAACACGGCTATTCCGTAGTGCGCGAACTCACGGGACACGGCTTGGGGCGCGACTTACACGAAGACCCAAGCGTTCCGAATTTCGGCAAATCCGGACAAGGTGCAATGATAAAAGAAGGTATGGTGCTCGCCATTGAGCCGATGATAAACATGGGCAAAAAATACGTGAAACAACTCTCAGACGGTTGGACAATCGTAACCGCCGACCGAATGCCGTCCGCTCATTTTGAGCACGATATTGCGATTATCGACGGCAAACCCGAAATTCTTTCCACGTTTGAATATTTGGAAGAAGTGCTCGCAAAACGAAGTTCGACCGTTCAGGCGGTTTAGTTCGGAGATTTTCAACTTTACATAAAAAAAAGAGATTCTTCCGAACCTCTTTTTTTTATTTGAAAAATTTTGTCAGAACGAAATTTCTTATTTTGAATTTTCGATAATTGCATCATTCTTAGATTCTTCTAATGCTTCGCCTTTCATGTATGACGGAAGTTGCATGCCTGCCATTTTGAATAAATCTTCGAGCGGCGGAATGGAACCAGCCATATTTTTCATAAAATTTGAGGTCGAAGAGCCGCCGTTTGCGCCGTTTCCGCCATCCCAAACCGTAATTTTATCAATTTTTATATTTTTGATAGCATCCACCTGAGTTCTTACTAGTTCCGGTAGTTTGTCGGCAATCATCATCAGCACGGCATCGCGCGAGTTGTTTCCGGCAGATTTTACCATACTTTGGAAACCTTCGGCTTGTTTGCTCAAAATCTCGAACATACCTTTTGCTTCGGCTTCCATTTTCAGGAAAATAGCATCGGCTTCCCCTTTTGCTTCGCGGCGAAGTCGTTCTGCGCGCGCTTCTGCGTCAATTTCAACACGTTGCTTTTCAATTTCTGCCGGAATAATGATATTCGCTTTTTGCGTAGCAGCTTCGCGTTCGGCACGTTTTAACTCGGCGTCTTTTTCAGCCAGATAGGCTTGTTCGCGTGCTTGGGCTTCGTTTACTTTTTCGGCGGTTGTTGCTATTTTCAAGGCTTCGGCTTGTTGTTTACGGCGCAAAGCATCGGAATCGGCAATTGTGATTTGAGCTTTATTTTCGCCGTCCACTGCGGTTGCGTTGGCTGCGGACACTGCAATACGTTGGCGCTGACGGGCTTCGGCTTCTCCGATTTCAGCTTTTGAAACTGCTTCGGAAACGCTGATACGTTGATTTCTGGTAGCTTCCGCTTCCCCGATTTCTGCTTGTGCGTTTGCCAACGAAACTTTGATACGTTGTTCTTTTTCGGCTTCGGCTTTACCAATTTCGCCGTCTCTGGTTTTTTCGGCAACCATGCGTTTAGCATCGTTAACAGCCTGAGCAGTAGCTTCTTGTCCGAGAGCTTTGATGTAGCCGGCTTCGTCCGTGATGTCTGTTACGTTCACGTTGATGAGGTGCAATCCGATTTTTTTCAACTCGGCTTCAACGCTTGATGTTACGTTGGCAAGAAATTTTTCGCGGTCGGCATTAATTTCTTCGATGTCCATGGTTGCAATGACCACACGCAATTGTCCGAAAATAATATCGGCTGCAAGGTGCTGAATTTCGGCTTGTGTAAGTCCGAGCAAACGTTCGGCGGCGTTTTTCATTTCTTCGGGCACGGTTGAAATTCCGACCATGAAACGCGAAGGAACGTTTACGCGAATATTTTGACGACTGAGCGCATTTTCGAGGTCAACGACAATCGGAATCGGCGTTAAATCCAAAAATGCATAATCCTGAATGACAGGAATAATAAATGATGCACCGCCGTGAATACATTTTGCGGTTCCGTTTTTACCGCCAACTTTACCGTAAACAACGAGCACGCGGTCGGAGGGACAGCGTTTGTAACGTTTGATTAGAAACGCCATGATGCCGATAAACAGCAGAACTGCTAAGGCACTTAAAACGAGTAGTGGATTCATGATATTACAATTAAGATGTTTGTAAATTATGTTAAAAATTAGATTTTCGGAATTACAATGAGTGTACTGCCTTCAACATCAATGACTTCGACTAAAGCTCCGGTTTTTATTTCGGTTGCTTCATCGGTCATGGCATCAAGCGTTCGGAGTGCACCTTGCACTACAATTTGCACTTTCCCGAGACCTGCTTTTTTGGCTGGAATGGCAATATAAACGTCTCCGGTTGAACCAATTGAGCTGTTTGTGCGCATAATGCCGTTTTCCTGAAGTCGAAGTAACATCATAAAAATCCAAGCCGTCAAAAGCATCATAATCAACCCGACTGTAAAGGAAATGAGCAATGCGCCGACGGCTGCGAAACCGCTTTCGGCGGCAGCTAATCCGCTCCAACCGAAGAACATGAGAAAAGAAACGATTGATTTGAACGTGAAAACATCTAAGCCTGCGCCGTGTCCGAGTTCGATATCCATATCGACAGACTCGACATCCAAATCGCCGCCGTGTCCGCCAATTAAGAGCATAACAAGCTGGACGAGAAAAACGACAGTTGTCGGAACGGCAATGAGCCAGTAAACTTTTTGAAGTATCGGGAGTGCTTCCCACCAAATATTAATATCCATAACTTAACTGCTTAAATTGTTTAGTACCCAAATTTATGGATTTATTTTGAATTTACGAAAAAAAAAAGACCATTTGAACGGTCTTTTACATGAAATATAGCTATACTTGCTCTTTTCTGCTTTTTTTGATTTTTCGAGCACCGTATACTGCTCCCGCAGCAATCAAAAATGCCAAGCCCCCGTCAATGGGTATAGGTTTCGGGTTGGGCGGAGGCGGCTGTGCGGCAAGATCTTGTATGAGTATAGGCATCACCATGAATGCAAATAACACCAACAACGTGTAAACATATTTTCTCATAATTTTGCGTGTTATGATTGTATAATAACAAAGGACTTAATATTAATTACAGACGTATCTTAACTTCCGAAATAAATGTTTAATCATTTCTGCAAATAAAATTGTAAATTCTAAAATAAAAAATTTTTTTTTACAAATGACAAATATTTAACGGAATTTTAATTCGTAAATTGTGTATATTTCTTACTATTGTGCGTTTGTTTTTCAAAGTTTACCGATATGCAAAAACTCATCCTCTCATTTTTGGTAATTTTTCTTACAGCATCGTATGTCCTTCGAGCTCAAAACACACTTTTTATGTTACATGCTGTTACAGACTGCAAAATGTACGCCGGAAATTCAAAGGGTTTGGGAGCGGACATAAATAGGTTCAAATCCTACAACTACACACTTGGAATGGATGCTGAGTATAAATATTCGGCTTTTGTCGGCTCCGGTTTAGGGTTGTATTATGAACGAAACGCATTTTCGCTCACACAAAACCAAACTAAACTGTTTCCGAATGCCAATTTACATCAAAAAGAATTTATTATTACAGACGGCATTGCTCCGGAGGTATTTATGTCTTTTTATTTTTCAAAAAAAGGCGAAACCGGATTGTTTCTGAAACTTGCCGCTTCCACAGATTTTGTTTTAGGACGAAAGCACAGAATGCTCGACACTGCCGCACCCATGTCCGGCTTTTCGGAAACCGAAACCAAATTTTACGATGTTGAATATCTGTCGAAACTACATTACTCCGTAAAAGTTGCGTTTGGCTACAAGTCCTTGGCGCTAAGTATAAACTATCGAATTTCCGACATTGTTGCGGAATCCTTTCAGACCGTAATGCCTGCGGAGTTTGCGAAATTGAGTATCGGCTTGTCTGCCGGAATTTTATTTCTGGACAGATAGCGAAATTGGTCTGCTATTTGCATTATTTTATAAAATCTGAATATCGTTGTTTAAAATACCGTACATCTTGTAAAAAAAAACTATATTTGGGCTTTGGTTTTGACAATAGTTTGTTGCATTTATGAAGATAAAATTCAGTTTAAAAATATCGGGAAAATTAATAATCGGCTTTGGAATAGTGTTTGTAATTGTTTCAATGTCAGCAATATACATGTATCGCATGGTTGGAGCAAGCCAAGTGAAAGCGCATGAAATTCAGACTAAACTCATTCCGTCCGTTACGTTGCTTTCCGATTTATCGGGGCAAATTTTAGAATCAAAAATTTTAATAAAACACTGGACAGAAGCCGCAGCACAAAACACGCCGCAGAAAAAGAAACTTATCTTATTGACAGACAGCATATTTCCAAAAACAAAAACGGAGATAAAAAATGCTTCAGGAGCGTGGTCTGAAATTTCAAAACATTCAACACAAGACATACTTGCTCTGGCGGAGTCTTATTTTCAACAAGTTAAAGATATTATGACGGATTTAGATTCCGTGCAAAAATATAACGACCTCTATCTCATCGCAAAATGTAAAGCAGACGTGGAGGAAGGCAATGCCCTTTCCGACCTCGCAAATTCAACGTACGACAATACGCAAATACTTATAAATCAGCAAGAAACATTTCTCTCAAAGACTATTGAAGACATGAATACTGCACTTTCGGCATACCGAATACGTGTCGTTCTGGCAAGTTTACTTACATTAATGTTAATCCTTGCCATCGCATTTTTTCTTGCTCGGTCTATTGTTTTTCCGATAAATTACGTCAAAGGCATATTATTTTCCATGAGCACCGGGGAATTGCCTGCAAAACCCGTGCGCACGTCCGAAGACGAAATCGGTCAAATGGGGGTTGCCCTCAACGATATTATCGCCGGATTGCGCCAAAAGGCAGATTTTTCGCTCGAAATCGGTAAAGAAAATTTTGACTATCGCTTTACCCCGCTCAGTAATATTGACGCGCTCGGAAACTCGTTGCTTCAAATGCGCGACAGCCTTGCTCGTGCCTCGCAGGAAGCCGAAACACGACGTGTTGAAAACCAACAACGTAGCTGGTCGGCTCAAGGTTTGGCAAATTTCAACGAATTGATTCGGAATCACAGCGTTTCATTAGACGATTTTACTACACATATTATCAGTGAGTTGTGTGATTATTTAGATGCGCAACTCGGCGGTTTTTATGTCGTAAAAAAAGAACAATATAAAGAGCAATTCCTGTATCTGAACTCATTTTATGCGTATGACAGGCACAAATTTGTTCAGAAAAAAATTGCTTACGGCGAAAACCTTATAGGACAAGCCGTTTTGGAACGCGATACCATTTTTATAACCGATATCCCGAAAGATTATGTGAGCATCGTTTCCGGATTGGGCGAAAACTCGCCGTCGAGCCTACTCATTGTGCCGTTGAAACTTAACGAGGAAGTTTTCGGCGTCATAGAACTTGCTTCGTTCAAAGTTTTCAAAGAATTTGAGATAGAATTTGTGGAAAAAGTCGGCGAAATTTTTGCGTCCACCTTAGCAAATATTCAAATTAAAGAACAAACCGAACGACTGCTTATTGAATCGAACGAAAAATCGGAACGACTTGTACATCAAGAACGTGCGACCAAAGAAAAAATCCAACAATTGGAACAATCTTTACACGAAAGCACGGAACAAATTCGAGATTACGCAAAGAAATACAATAATTTAGAGAACGAATACAAAAATGAAACAAACAGTTTCGACCAAAAACTGCGCTTGGCAAACGATGAGCTGGAAAATTTGAATCTACATTTCGATAATTTGCAATCGCTTATGAATAATACCATGGGTGTTTTGGAAGTGAGTATGAACGGCGAAATTAGCAAAGCCAACAACAAATATTTGCAAATGACAGGCATGACACTCATAGACATTGTTGGCAAAAGTGTCGATTCGTTTCTGGGGTATCAGGCTTCCAAAGCGCAGGATTATTTGGATTTGTGGCAAAAATTGCGCGACGGCGAAGTGGCTTCGCTCCGAAATACCTACTTTTTTAAAGGCAAAGAAAAAGTATTTTTTGAAACCTATATGCCGATAAAAAATCACAAAAACGAACTGTTTAAAATCATGATTTCATCGTTCGATTCAAACAAAACTTAACTAATTTCGGTGTGGTTGTCGATATTTTTTTTCGGTATCTCAAAAAATGTCATCTTTGCAGCATATTAACGCAAACAATGAAAGACAAGCGAAAACTCATGCGCGGATTTCTGATATTTACCGTAACCCTGCTCGCAGCTTGGGGCGCAATAGATATTTTTACATCCGCAAAAAATACAGGCAAACCTGATGAAAATCAGCCTAAACAGAACAGCAACAACACCTTCGCATCCTTTGCCTACGAACTTCCGAAAGAAATGACCTTTGCCGGCGAACAGATTCCGTTACAAAACTACGATGTGCGCGAATCGCTCGACCAAGAACTCCTTAAAGTTGCCTACTGGCACTCGGAAATGTTTTCGTACCTTAAGAAATCTTACCGATTTTTTCCAATCGTTGAACCTATTTTGAAAGCAAACGGAATACCGGAAGACTTTAAATATCTGATGGTTACGGAAAGCGGAATGCGAAACGTAACTTCGCCCGCCGGCGCCAAGGGCTTTTGGCAATTTATGGAAGAAACCGCAACATCCTACGGCATGACTGTAAATAAAGAAATTGACGAACGTTACGACCTCGAAAAAGCAACAGTCGGCGCATGTAAATACCTGAAAGAAGCCTACAACCGATACGGAAGTTGGACACTCGCCGCAGCATCTTACAATGTCGGACAAGGCAATTTGAACAAACAAATTCGCGGACAAGGCACCGATGACTATTACGATATGTTTTTGAACGTAGAAACTGCTCGCTACATTTATCGCATTGCTGCCGTGAAACTTGTGATGCAAAACCCGCAAAGTTACGGATACTATTTTCGTAAAACAGATCTTTATCCAATCATCGACACAAAAACTATCAGCACCGACACGGTTCTTATCGACCTTACAAAATTTGCAAAACAAAACGGCACGAATTACAAAGTTTTCAAACTCCTAAACCCTTGGTTACGTGCCGATGTCATCACAAATTCGGCAAAAAAAACGTATAAATTCGTAGTTCCGACAGAAAAAGGACGGAGCAAAGATTATTTTGCAGGCGAAACCGATGACGAATATTTAGAAAATGCAGAAGTTTACAAACAAAAATAGATATGAGAAAATTATTAATAATCAGCACTTTGCTGATAAGTTTAGCATTCACGTCATGCTCTTCCGACAGCGGAAATTCCGAACAAACCGAAATTGAATTTGACAAAACAAACTTTGATTTCGGAAAATTGCCACATAAAGCTGACGCAAAAGTCGAGTTTTTCTTTGAAAATAAAGGGACTAACCCATTGATAATCACAAACGTAACATCGTCTTGCGGATGTACTGTGCCCGATTATCCGAAGGAAGCTCTTCAACCCGGACAACGTGCAAGTATAAAAGTGAAATACGACAGCAACCGCGTGGGTGTGTTTCACAAATCGGTAAAAGTATTCTGCAATGCGGCAAATTCGCCTGTAAAATTGGAAATCGGAGGCGAGATTTTGAGTCCTAAAATTGACACAAATAACATAGATTCAAACAAAACACCCAAATCCGACGACAAAAATCGTAAGGAAATGAAATAATTCAAAACCATGATAAAAATATCGGAACGCGGCTTACAAATGCCCGCCTCGCCAATCAGAAAACTCGTGCCTTATGCCGAAGCTGCAAAAAAACGCGGCATTAAGGTGTATCACCTAAACATCGGACAACCCGACATCAAAACACCCGATGAAGCGTTCAATGCTTTGCGAAATATCAACATGAAAACGGCGGAATACAGTCATTCCGCAGGCTTGGAAAGTTACCGCCGCGGCTTAGCTGATTACTACAAAAACGTCGGAATTGAAGTGTCTTACCAAGATATTCTCATCACAACCGGCGGCTCTGAGGCGATTATTTTTGCTTTTTTGGCTACAATGAATCCGGGCGACGAAGTCATAATTCCCGAACCGTTTTACACAAACTACAACGGATTTGCCGTGCAAGCAGGCGTGAACATTGTGCCCGTAACATCGGGCATTGAAACAGGTTTTGCATTGCCGCCGATAAGCGAATTTGAGAAGAAAATCACTCCGAAAACCAAAGCAATTTTGGTCTGCAACCCCAATAATCCGACCGGATATTTATACTCAAAATCGGAACTTGAGCAACTGCGAGATTTAGTTTTGAAACACAATCTGTTCCTGTTTACCGACGAAGTTTACCGAGAATTTTGTTACGACGGTGCCGAGCATTATTCCGTTTTGCAAATGGAAGGTTTGGACGAACACGCAGTTTTATTTGATTCAGTATCAAAACGTTACAGCGAATGTGGAACACGCGTGGGCGCACTCGTGAGCAGAAATAAACAAATTATTGAAACCGCTTTGAAATATGCTCAAGCGCGTCTGAGTCCGCCGCTGTTGGGGCAAATTGCCGCCGAAGCCTCGTTGAAAGTCGGCAAAGATTATTTCACGGAAGTGAACACGGAATACCGCACGCGCCGAGACTGCGTCATTGAAGCATTAAACAAAATCGAAGGCGTTTACGCGCCCATGCCGCGCGGTTCGTTTTACACTATTTTGCGACTTCCTGTGCAGGATGCCGAACATTTTTGCGTGTGGATGTTACAGGATTTCAACTATAACGGAGAAACTGTGATGCTTGCGCCCGCCGCCGGATTTTATTCCACGCCCGGACTTGGCAAAAACGAAGCGCGCATTGCGTATGTTCTTAAAACAGAAGACCTTACAAAAGCTGTTACCGTTTTAGAAGAAGGGTTGAAGGCTTACAAAAAGTTGTTTTAACCGCATTTGTATCTCTCAAAAAAACTTCGCACAGAACGAATTTTTCGTTTTGTGCGAAGTTTCTTATTTCGGTACTTATAAGAAAACTCATAACTTATTGAAGTTCTTTACGATATAACGAAATTTTGTTCAGAATGTTTTTAGAAATTCTGTCGAAATTCAATCGAAACTATTAAAAAGCAAAGAAT
>DYSM01000375.1 GCA_020718265.1 Draconibacterium orientale
AAACAAGGCAGAGCCTTGTAAGATAGAAACGACTTAGGCAGAGCCTAAGCCGAACGAAAAAATTGAAAAAACAAGGCAGAGCCTAAGTCGAAAGTCGTTTTAAAATATTTTACACCATTAAAACAAACACTGTTGAAACTGAAATACTTAATTTATTTGATTATTGTTTTATTTTCTGTTGAAAATGCTGATGCCCAAAAAATATTACTGAACGGATATTTGAAAAGCCAAACAAGCGGCGAACCTGCAATGTTCGCAAATTGTTACGAAACAGCGACAAAAACATTCACCGTTTCCAACGAAACCGGTTTTTTCAGTCTGAAACTAAATGCAGGGAAAAACACCGTTATAATTGCACACAGTGGATATTTGTCTGATACTTTGCACTTGTTTTTGAGGAAAGATACAACTATTGTTCACCTGATGCACGAACTCAGTTTGGACGAAATTGTTGTTCGCCCCAAAGAAAGTTCGTTCGTAGAACAAAACATGAACGGAAAAATATCGCTTTCGCCCGTAATGATTCGGAAATTGCCTACTTTTGCCGGCGAAACCGATATTATAAAGGCAATTACATTTTTGCCCGGTGTGAGCGGCAGCAATCGAGGATTTTCAAATCTCTATGTTCGCGGCGGCGGGCGACAAAACAATTTGATACTTTTCGACGATGCTTCGGTTTACAATTCCAACCATGTTTTCGGTTTGCTTTCGGTTTTCAACACCGATGTTGTAAGCCAAATCGATTTTTATAAAAGCGATTTTCCTGCACGCTACGGAGGCGTAACATCTTCGGTACTCGATTTATACACAAAAGACGGCAATCAGACCAAATACAAAGCCACTTTGCAATTGGGCGTTTTGTTCTCGAAATTGTTTGTCGAAGGTCCGATTGTTAAAAACAAAACATCTTTCTTGTTTGCCGCACGCGGTTCGTACATCAATATTTTTCTGTGGCCCCTGCGAAAAATGTATAAAGAAGGAGCACAGTACATTTCGGCTCCCGACTATCGTTTTTTCGACATCAACGCAAAAATAACGCACACTTTTGCAAATTCCCGCAAACTTTATGTCAGCTTTTTCACAGGAAACGACCGTTTCGATGTTTACGACAGAGCGGAAGATTCGGGTGGAAAATACAATTCAATCGTTAAAAACAGATTCCGAAACATAAGTGTATCACTCGGTTACAAAGCAAATATTTACAAAAACTTGTTTACGAGCACGGCACTCGTTTATTCAAAATACTCGAATCTCGTTTCGATGTTCGATGATATTGCCTCGCAAACAGAAACATTTCAACGAAACGAAAAAACAATGACTTCGGTCGAAAATATCAGTCTAAAAAATAATTACGAATTTACGTTTCTGAAAAACCATTTTCTGCGATTCGGAATAAAACTCACGACACACTTTGTACAACCGGGTATTTACAGCCTTTCCCGCACCGATTCGGTATCCGTAGCGGATACTGTTACCGGGAATTTTAAGAAACTTACGGCATTCGAGAACATTATTTTTTTTGAAGATGAATACCGTTTAAGCAAGCGTTTTACAGTGTATGCAGGCGTTCGAGGCGTTCAATATATCAATAAAACAACACAATTAGTTGTAGAACCGCGAGTTTCGATTCGGTTTAAAATTGCGGAATCGCTTTCCGTTAAAGCCGGATACACCGAAATGAGCCAGTGGATTCATGTTTTGGTAAACAATTCGCAACGCAACGGCGGCGAAATGTGGTTGCCGACCGAAAAAAAATTGCCGTCCGAAAAATCGACACAATATAATTTCGGTATTTTTTCCGATTTTCAGTCTCTCAATTTAGACTTTTCGTTGGAAACATACTATAAAACGCAATCGAATTTGCTTTATTATAATTTCAACGAGTCGGCATTTCAACTTTATGCTGATTATGATGATAAAATCTTTAAAAATGGCACAGGCGAAAGTTACGGCATCGAATTTTCGGCACGAAAGCAAGGCGAAAAATTTCAAATGATGCTGGCTTATACTTTGTCGTGGAATTGGGTTTTGTTCCGGGAACTTAATTTTGGAAACAGATTTCATTCAAACCAAGACTCTCGCCACGATTTGAACCTCATTTTTCAATTGGACATCAACCGGAAAAATGCCGTTGCCGCAAATTTTACACTCGCTTCGGGTGCACCCATAACATTGCCTGTCGGATATTCCGCTTCGAATCAATTTTTGCCGCACTACAATGTATATTCCGGTATTAACAACAGAACATTGCCGCTGTTTCATCGTTTGGATTTATCTTACACGCGAACGTTTGAGAAAAAAGGGCGAAAACGCGAATTTCATATCAATCTGTACAATGCCTATGCACGCCAAAATCCTGTTTATATCTATTACCTGAATAATAAAGCGTATAAAGTTGCCACAAGTTCCATAATCCCAAGTATCAGTTATGTTTGGTATCTCTAAAAATACAGTATTTTTTCTTCTGATTTCGATATTTTTCGTATCCTGCGAAATGGTTTCGGAATTTCGATACGATGATAAATTCACCGAACCCAAATTGCTGATTCACGGTTTTTTAAATCAAGGCGGAATCAAAGTTCAAATTTCGCACACCGTTTCGCCTTTGCATACCGATGCCTCGGATACGGTTCGTAATGCTGTTGTCAAACTTTTTGAAAACAATGTTTTTTCTATGAATTTGATTGAAAAACAAATCGGATATTTTGAAACTCCTGCGGATTTTATTCCCGTTTCAAATTCCGAATACACTTTATATGTAGAAGCTCCCGGTTTTGAAACAGCATCTTCGACACCGCAAAAACTCA
>DYSM01000376.1 GCA_020718265.1 Draconibacterium orientale
TGTATTTTCGGCTTTACAACAAAGAAAGTACAATCATGTCAATCCTTAAATCCGAAAAATCGTGGTTCAGACCCTGAACGACAAATGATACACTCCTGTTTCAGACACTAATTACTTTTGTTCAAGGCACTTAGGAATTGTTCGAGCGACATTTCATCACTGTATAAAACTTCGCGGGCTTTGCTGCCTTTGAACGGACCAACGATGCCGGACTGTTCCAATTGGTCGATAATACGCCCGGCACGATTATATCCGATAGATAATTTTCTCTGGATCAACGATGTAGAGCCTTGTTGATGAATAACCACCAAACGTGCTGCATCTTCAAAAAACTCATCGCGTTTGTCCATATCCATCGAATTTAATCCGCCTTGATTGTTTTCGAGAATTGGTTCGGGCAACAGATACGGCATTTGATACCCTTGCTGCTCGCCGATAAATTCTGTAATTTTATCTAATTCCGGAGTGTCGATAAACGCACATTGCAAACGAATTAAGTCGCTGCCTTGAGTGATAAGCATATCGCCGCGTCCGATAAGTTGATTTGCTCCCGGACTGTCGAGTATGGTTCGGGAATCGATCATAGAAGCCACTTTAAATGCGAGTCGGGTCGGGAAATTTGCTTTTATGATACCCGTAATAATGTTTGTCGAAGGTCGTTGTGTGGCAACAATCAAATGGATTCCTACTGCACGTGCCAATTGTGCCAATCGGGCAATGGGAAGTTCGATTTCCTTTCCGGCAGTCATTACCAAGTCGGCAAATTCGTCGATAACCAAAACAATATAAGGCATATAACGATGTCCTTTTTCGGGATTCAAACGTCGGGCAATAAATTTTGCATTGTATTCTTTGATGTTGCGAACTTTCGAGCGTTTCATCAACATATATCGTGCGTCCATTTCTACGTTGAGCGAATTGATGGTATGAACAACCGATTGATTATCAGTAACAATAGATTCGGTAGCATCGGGCAATGCTGCCAGAAAATGATGTTCGATGCGTTCGTAAAGTGTCAATTCCACTTTTTTGGGGTCCACCAATACGAATTTTACCTGAGAGGGATGTTTTTTATAGAGAAGTGATGTTAAAATAGCGTTTAACCCGACGGATTTTCCTTGTCCCGTGGCTCCGGCTACAAGTAAGTGCGGCATTCGGGTTAAATCGACAACATAAGTCTCGTTGGATATTGTTTTCCCCAGTGCTATGGGCAATTCCATTTTCGATTCCTGAAATTTAGCCGATGAAATTACCGAACGCATTGAAACAATCACCGGATTGAGGTTCGGGACTTCTATTCCGATGGTTCCTCGACCGGGCATGGGGGCAATAATTCGGATTCCCAAAGCTGCCAAACTCAACGCAATATCATCTTCAAGATTTTTAATTTTTGATATGCGGACTCCGGGAGCGGGGATAATTTCGTAGAGAGTAACAGTTGGTCCGATAGTTGCCTTGATTTTGGTGATTTCGATTTTGTAATTTTTCAGTGTTTCCACAATTTTATTTTTGTTCGAAATCAGCTCTTCATTTGTAACTTCCGAATTACTGCTTTTATAATCTTCCAAAAGGTCGAGTGTCGGGAATTTATAATGCGATAAGTCCAAAGTGGGGTCGTAGTCTTCCAAAGGCATGTTTGACAATTCGTTGAGCGTAACATCTTTGTTTTTTTCTACCGCCAACAGCAGTCCATTTTCATCATATTCGTCTTCTTCTTCTTCGTCAATATCTTTGTCAATAATTCCTTGTATATCAGAAACTTCTTCGACTGTTTCGACAGGTGTTTCGAGCTGAAATAATGTTTTTTCGGGTATTGTGTTTGTATTTTCTACTTCAAAACCCAAAATATCTGCGGATTGTTTTTCTAATTTCTCACGTCCTTTGTTATCGAGTAGAAAATTTCGTTTTTCAACGGTTTTCAGAGGTTCGTTGGTGTCCAAATCAATCACGATATTGGTAATGTCTTCATCGTCTTCATCAATTTGTCGCAGGCGATTGTATTTTTCTTCCACAGAAACCGATGTATCCTTTGTTTTTACGGAACTGTTGTTTGCATTTTGTTCGAGGGCATCTTCGAAATCGACAGGTTTTTTTGGTTTTGCAAATATCTTGGAGACTAATTTTTTATTTTGGTCGAGAAAACCTTCGATGGTAAAAGCCAAGAAAATAAATAAAGAAAGAAAAATGGCAAAACCTGTTCCGATATTACCCAAAAAGGAGCTCAACCAACGACTGAGAACATAGCCAAAACTACCGCCGGGTATGGTGTTTGTGTCTCCAAAAATGAAAGACAGGCTAATAGAAAGCCAAATCATCAGAAAAAAGGTGTATCGAGATGTTTTTCGTAATGCAAAAGTATCAACATGAACAAGATACAAACCCCAAAGTACTGAAAGAAATAAAAATCCATAGGACGCGACTCCAAACAAATCGTAAACAAAAAGTGCTGCAAATAAAGCACCTATTTTTCCGGCAAAATTGGCAACGGGCAAATCGGTTTTAAAAATAAATGTAAACCAATTGGTTTCGAGAACATTTTGGTCTTGCTTCCATGTAAAAAGATAGGAGGTAAAAGCAATAATCAAAAAAACTGAAAAAAGCAACATAAAGAGTCCCAGTGCAATACGTGCTCTTTCGTCTTCCCGAAGTACGGCAATGCGCTCACGAAGCGGAACTGAGGGTACGGGCTTACTTTTCGCCGAACTTCTTTTTTTTGTTGTAGATGTGCGTGCCATTATAATAAAAAAGTGAAAAACTAAAAACTAAAAACTAAAAGTGAAAAACTAAAAGTGAAAAAC
>DYSM01000377.1 GCA_020718265.1 Draconibacterium orientale
ATAATTGATGAACAAACAAGTGATGAAATAAAAATTTCATTGGCAAAAGTATTAACCATAAATATTGAGCAGGATAGTGAAAAATAAAAGGTTCTGAAAATAAAGTGATTTCATTTTTATCAATCCTGAATCGTAAACAAATTTAAATTAAAAAAATATTTTCAATATAAGTAATGAACACACAAAAAATTAATCACCTCCGCGAATTAGAATCCGAATCCATGTTCGTGTTGCGCGAAGTGGCGGCACAATTCGAGAATCCGGTCATGCTTTTTTCGGGCGGAAAAGATTCCATCGTCATGTTTCACTTGGCACGAAAAGCGTTTTTCCCGGCAAAAGTCCCGTTTGCACTCATGCACATCGATACAGGGCATAATTTCCGGGAAACCGTCGTATTTCGCGACGAATTGGCAAAAAAACACGGCGTGAACATGATAGTCCGCTACGTTCAGGATTCTATCGACCAAGGAAAAGCCGTTGAAGAAAAAGGAATCGGAGCAAGTCGAAACGTTTTGCAAACCGTAACATTGCTCGATGCAATCGATTCTCTCAAAATCGACTGTGCCATGGGCGGCGGACGGCGAGACGAAGAAAAGGCAAGAGCCAAAGAGCGTTTCTTCTCGCATCGAGATGAGTTTGGACAGTGGGACCCGAAAAATCAACGTCCCGAATTATGGAACCTGTTCAACGGAAAAAAACGCCCGGGCGAACATTTCCGCGTATTTCCCATCAGCAACTGGACCGAAATGGACGTGTGGCAATATATTTTGATGGAAAATATCGAAATTCCAAATTTATATTACACACACAAACGAAAGGTCTTTCTGCGAGACGGACAATGGCTGGCAGTCGATGATTGTATGCAATTGAAAGACAGTGAGGTGATTGTGGAAAAAGACGTTCGATGCCGTACAATCGGCGATATTACGTGCACAGGAGTTACACTTTCCAAAGCCGATAATTTATTGGATATTATCGATGAAATTGCTGCTTCGCGTATCACCGAACGCGGCGGACGTGCCGACGACAAACGCTCCGAAGCTGCTATGGAAGACCGAAAAAAAGAAGGATATTTTTAATAATTGTTAATTATTAATGGTTAATTGAGGGAAAAATGAAAGAAAATTTTGCAAAGGATAAGAGTTTTGCTTTCGCAATAAGAATCGTTAAATTATATCAATTTTTAAAAGATGATAAAAAGGAATATGTAATATCAAAACAGTTATTAAGAAGCGGCACTTCGGTCGGAGCTTTGATTCGAGAAGCTGAACATTCTGAAAGCAAAGCCGATTTCATTCATAAAATGGCAATTTCTCAAAAAGAAATTAATGAATGTATTTATTGGCTTGAATTGCTAAAAGCAACAGAATTTTTGAATCAACAACAATTTGAAAGTATTAATTTAGATGCTATTGAAATTATTAAATTGATAACTTCGATTATAAAAACAAGTAAATCATACACAAAGAAAAGTTAATAGTTAAATTATTAACAATTAACAATTAACAATTAACAATTAGCAAAAGTGGAAACAACGAAAGGTTATTTAGATATGCAGCTTCTTCGCTTTACAACAGCCGGAAGCGTTGATGACGGAAAAAGCACACTCATCGGACGTTTGCTTTACGACAGTAAGTCGATTTTTGAAGACCAAATGGAAGCAATTGAGCTGAGCAGCAAGAAAAAAGGCGAAGAACACGTCAATTTAGCATTGCTCACCGATGGGCTGCGGGCAGAGCGGGAGCAAGGAATCACGATTGACGTTGCCTACCGATATTTCGCCACACCAAAGCGGAAATTTATTATTGCCGATACGCCCGGACATATTCAATACACCAGAAATATGGTTACGGGTGCATCGACCGCAAATTTGGCGTTGATTTTGATTGACGCTCGACACGGCGTTATCGAGCAAACTTTGCGACACGCCTATATTGCATCTTTGCTCAGGATTCCGCATTTAGTTGTGTGTATCAATAAAATGGATTTAGTAGATTACAGCGAAGGTGTTTACAATAAAATAAAAACCAGATTCTTGGAATTTGAAAAGAAATTTGATGTACAAGAAATTCTTTTTGTGCCGATAAGTGCACTGAATGGCGATAATGTGGTGGACGAATCGAAAAACATGGATTGGTATTCTGGTCCTACTTTGATGAATATTTTGGAAAATATCGACATCTCGCGCGACCAAAATTTCACCGATGCCCGCTTCCCCGTTCAATACGTAGTTCGCCCCATGACTGCCGAATATCACGATTACAGAGGATACGCAGGGCGTGTGGACGGCGGCGTGTTCCGTGTCGGCGACCGTGTAAAAGTCTTGCCTTCGGGTTTGGAATCCGAAATTATGTCGATTGATACTTTGGGGCAAAGTTTTGCGGAAGCATTTCCTCCGCAATCGGTTTGCATCACTATAAAAGACGATATCGACATCAGTCGCGGCGGCATGATTGTAAAACCCGATAATGTTCCGCAAATTTCGCAGGAAATCACGGCAATGGTAAGTTGGTTCAACGAAAAACCGCTCGTTACAGGCGGAAAATATGCCTTGAAACACACAACAGCCGAAATGAAATGTATTGTTTCGGAAGTGGTTTACAAAATGGACATCAGCACTTTGGAACAAAATACAGATGATAAAAACATCAAAATGAACGATATCGCATGTATCAAAGTAAAAACAGCCAAACCTTTGTTTTTCGATTCGTACCGAAAAAACAGATACACCGGAAGTTTTATTTTGGTGGAAGAAGGAACAAACGAAACCGTAGGTGCGGGAATGATTGTTTGA
>DYSM01000378.1 GCA_020718265.1 Draconibacterium orientale
GCTTTGATTTTGGCTTCGGCATCGGCTTGTTTATTGCGCTCGTTGGCAAGCACTTGCGCGGGTGCGCCGGCAACAAAACGTTCGTTGCTGAGCTTTTTGAGCACAATTTCCAAAAATCCTTGTGCGTATTCCAATTCTTTGCGCAGTTTGGCAAGTTCTTCTTCTTTGTTTACCAAATCGCCCAGCGGAACGAAAAATTCAGTTTGCTTAATCACAAATTGAATTGCGCCTGCAGGTGCGTCCGCAACGGTTTTCAGCTCGGAAACGCCGGCGAGTTTTACGATAACTGCATCAAATTCCGAATTGTAATTCTCTGATTTATAGTTTAATATCAAAGATTTTGCCGCCGGCAGATTTTTTTCTTTGCGGATAGTTCTAATTTCAGAAACCGTATCTTTGCATTGCTCGAAACGTAAAAGCAAATCGGTGTCAAACGCTTGTTTTTGAGGCGCAAGCGTGCGCATGATGCTGTCGTCGGCAGTGCGCGGAGCCAAGTTTTGCCATAATTCTTCCGAAATAAAAGGCATAAACGGATGCAGAATTTGCAACAATTCCTCAAAAATCGTTTTCACTTCCGCAAGTGTTTTGCTGTCAATGGGTTGTTGGTAGGCGGGTTTTACGATTTCGAGCAACCAGCCGGAAAATTCGTCTTTCACGAGTTTGTAAACTGTCATCAGAGCTTCCGAAAGTCTGAATGTATCAAACTGTTTATCAAGCTGTTCTCGCGTTTCATTCAACTTATGCTTGAACCAATTTATGGCAACTTTTGCAGCTTCGGGTTGCTGAATTGCGGCATCTTCTTGCCAATTTTCTACCAAACGATAGGAGTTCCAAACTTTGTTGGCAAAATTTCTGCCTTGTTCGGGTAAACTGTTGTCATACAGCAAGTCGCCGCCGGCGGGTGAGCACAACATCATGCCTACGCGCACGGCATCCGCTCCGTATTCTGCGATAAGGTCGAGCGGGTCGGGTGAGTTACCGAGCGATTTCGACATCTTGCGCCCTTGCTTGTCGCGCACCATGCCCGTAAAATATACATCCTTGAACGGCAATTCGTTACGATATTCGTATCCGGCAATAATCATGCGGGCAACCCAGAAGAAAATAATGTCGTGTCCGGTTGCTAATAAATTTGTGGGGTAATAATATGTAATTTCTTCATTTTCAGGATGTCTGATACCGTCAAAAACAGATATGGGCCACAACCACGACGAAAACCATGTGTCCAACACATCGGGGTCTTGGCGCAAATCGTTGATAGTCAGATTCGGATTTCCTGTTTTTTGTTTTGCAAGATTTAAAGCCTCTGCATCTGTTTTTGCAACCACAAAATCCTTAGAATCAGGCAGATAATATGCCGGGATGCGTTGTCCCCACCAAAGTTGGCGAGAAATGTTCCAATCGCGCACGTTTTCCATCCAATGGCGGTAGGTGTTTTTGAAACGCTCGGGCGAAAATCGAATATTGTCGTTCATCACATTTTCGATTGCCGGCTTTACGATTTCTTGCATTTTCAAAAACCATTGCATCGAAAGTTTGGGTTCAATCGGCACGCCCGTGCGTTGCGAATAGCCCACGCGATTGGTGTAATCTTCTGTTTTAATGAGATTTCCGGTGCGTTCCATTTCCGTAACGCTCAATTTGCGAACCTCAAAACGGTCTTGTCCCACAAACACTTGCGCGGCTTCGCTCATGGTTCCGTCGGGGTTGAACACGTCAATCACAGTCAAATTATATTTTTGACCGATAATGTAATCGTTTTCGTCGTGCGCCGGCGTAACTTTGAGGGCGCCGGTTCCGAAAGTCATATCAATGTAAGTGTCCGTAATAACAGGCACTTCGCGGTTTACGAGCGGCACGATAACGGTTTTTCCGTGCAAATGTTTATAGCGTTCGTCGTCGGGATGCACGCAAATTGCGGTATCGCCGGGTATGGTTTCGGGGCGTGTGGTGGCTACGGAAATGAAATCATCCGAATCTTTGCTAAAATATTTTACATAATACAGTTTCGATTTTTCGTCTCGATATTCCACTTCTTCGTCCGACACGGCGGTTTTTGCTTTCGGGTCCCAATTGACCATGCGCACGCCGCGATAAATCAAACCTTTGTTGTATAAATCCACAAATACCTGAATGACACTCTCATACATGTCCGGGTCGAGCGTGAATTTGGTTCTGTCCCAATCGCAGGCGCAACCGAGTTGTTTGAGCTGTTCGAGAATGATTCCGCCGTATTTGTGCGTCCATTCCCACGCATGTTCGAGGAATTTTTCGCGCCCGATGTCGTCTTTTTTAATGCCTTGTTCGGCAAGTTTATTTACAACTTTCGATTCCGTTGCGATGGACGCGTGGTCGGTGCCGGGCACCCAGCAAGCGTTTTTGCCTTGCAGTTTGGCACGCCGAATCATAATATCTTGAATCGTATTGTTCAAAATATGCCCCATGTGCAGCACGCCGGTAACGTTCGGCGGCGGAATGACGATGGTGTAAGGTTCGCGCGCATCGGGCACGGATTTGAAAAGTTTATTGTCGAGCCAAAACTGATACCAACGATTTTCGGTATCCGCGGGGTTGTATTTTGCCGGAAGTGCCATGATTTTTGTCAAAAATAATTTCAAAAATAATTTGCCAAAGATAGGATTTTTAAGACGAATTTCAAAAAAAACACTCAACGTTAGGCTGAGTGTTCTATTCTGAATTTTCGTTCCGAATGTTTTTAGAAATTCTGTTGAAACTATTAAAAAACAAAGAATGACTACTTTTTGACCATTGAATGACTACTA
>DYSM01000037.1 GCA_020718265.1 Draconibacterium orientale
AATTTAACTTTACAAACTTTCAACTTTATGACTTTTTATACTGAACTCATATAATGTTATTTTTTGTTGAAATCGGTTTTGTGTTCGTAAAAATAGGCATTTTTGCCGTCCGTCCAATCTACTTTTATCAAGTATCGTCCTTTGGGCAATTCTGCCGTCCCGATGTGTTGTGTCAGTGTTGTATCTAATTGAATCTGGACTACTTTATCTTGCTTAAAGTCAGTAACATAATACATTTGGATTGTTCCTGTAATTTTTTCTGTTTTAAAATCTTCAGGAAAAGTTATCTGAAACTCATCATTTTTGTCTTCAATTTTAAAAACTCCTTTTAGTTCTGCAGTATTTTTTTGTTTCAAAAGCATTTGCTCGTAGTTCACGCCTTGTGAGTAGTAATCTTTTGTTACAAAATTAATGGATTGAGAGGTACTGAATACAATGACCGCTATTCCAAATGTTACAAATGAGACTATGGCAAGCACAATTCCTGTGCCCCAAGTGAATTTTAATTTCATTTCAAACGTTTTAAATGGGTTTTCCGAACTACGATTTATCAAAAAAATATTTTCGAATTGTAAAAGTATAAAAATTATGCTTCGAAACAAAATCCGCATTAATTCGGTCCGATAAAATCTGTTGTTCGTTTTTCAATCAACACATCACCGTCATAAATTCCGAATTCAATTTTAGTTCTTTCCGATTTTACATCCGCTTTTTCTAAAAATACAATCATTGTGCCTTCGATTGATTTTCCTGTTTCCAAACTTAAATCTGTTCCGTGTATCTGAACATTACCTTTGTGAGAAAGAATGCGGACGGAGGCATTTATCGTTCTGTGGCTTTTATTCACAATGGTTAGGTTATACAGATTGCTGATTTGGTTGTCGTCGGGTTGAGTTTGATACGTTAAGCCGCGTGCTCGCAAAATTGTGGTTTCGGTTTCCGTACGCGTAAGTAAGAGTGTGGTCAGGAAAACCAAAATTCCGGTCAAAACGGTTGTGTATGCGATGTTTCGGGTTGTAAATTTGAAACTTTTTCCGGTTTTCAATCCGTTTTCGGACGAATATCGAATCAAACCTGTCGGTTTTTTAACTTTTGTCATCACACTGTTGCACGCGTCAATACAAGCCGTGCAATTTATGCACTCGAGTTGCGAACCGTTTCGGATGTCAATTCCTGTCGGACAGACGCGGATACATTCTTTACAGTCCACGCAATCTCCAAATTTTTGTTCAGGTTTGTCTTTCTTTTCCATTCCGCGCGGTTCGCCTCTGAAATAGTCGTAGGAAACCGTAATGGTGTTATTGTCTGTCAAAACGCCTTGTAACCGACCGTAAGGGCACATAATTGTGCAAACTTGTTCTCGGAACCAAGCGTAAATAAAGTAAAACGCAGATGAAAAAATGACAATTCCGATAAAACTTCCGCGATGTGCCGCAATGGGTTCGGATGCAATTTGAAACAATTTGTCCATCCCGATTATGTATGAAAGTAATACATTGACTATCAAGAATGAAACAGCCCAAAAGATGCTGTGTTTCAGGGTGCGTTTAAATAGTTTTAAAAATGTCCAGCCTTGTTGTTTTAGTTTTTTTTGTTCCGTCGGATTTCCGTCAATAAGCCATTCTATACGTCTGAAAATCAATTCCAAAAACAGTGTTTGCGGACAAGCCCAGCCGCAGAACAGTCTTCCGAACATGACTGTGAACAGTACCACAAATATGATAGAGGATACCATCATTAAGTAAAATAAAAACGAGTCTTGAGGCCAAAAGATAACGCTGAACAAAATAAATTTTCGTTCAGGCAGGTTAAACAGCAGCAAAGGCTCGCCTTCGATTTTGATAAACGGTGCCGTAAATAGAAAAGTGAGCACAAAATAACCGAATAGTTGTCGGAAGTTATAAAATTTCCCGCGCACTTTTTTTGCAAAAATCCAGGCGCGTTTGCCGTCTTTTGTAATAGTCGCCAGCGAATCTCTATACTCTTCGCCGTGTAATTTTTCCGATTCCATTTTTTTCTTTTATTGATAGTGAATGCTTATTCATTTATTAAGAATAAAAACAGCCCGTGAGGGCTGCTCTTTTTATTGTAATATAAATTTACCTTTTATCGCCTTGCGGAGCTTTTGCATTTTCGGGTTTCGTGCCTTGTAGTTTTTTCATAATAAAACTTGCAAGTCCGAGGATTTCGTCATCGGAGATGTTTGAAAATGCAGTCATTCCGTTAGGTGTTCCGTTTTTTATGGTTTCAAAAACGATTTTTGGAGTGTTTCCAGTAATCCAAAACTCGTCTGTCAGATTTGGTCCGATGGCGTTTCCTTCGCCGTTTGCACCGTGGCACACTGCGCATTTTGCTACGAAAGCAATCTTTGCGGTTTCGAGTTTTGCTACATCATCGGACAACGCGAGGGTGTTCATATCTATGGCTACGGCTTTGTATTTGGTTTTGGCTTCTTCCATTTCTGCTATGAATTCCGTTTCTTGCGGTCCGGTTTCTTTGTTCCAGAAAAAATGGTAGTAAGAAGCATAACCTGCTGATAATACAATAGTTATATAAAATAAAATCATCAGCCACGGCGGTGGTGGATTGTCTAATTCTCGTATGCCGTCATAATCGTGGTCTTCAATGAGTTTGCCATCGAACTGTTCGTTTGTTTCCGAATTTATATTCGGGTCTGTATGCTTATTTTCCATGTTGTATTTGTGATTTATTTAGGAATTAACGGTATCAATTTCCTTCGACTCCTGCTCTGAGGCATCAAGTGGCATGGTTTCCCATTTCTTAATCAGCTTTTTGTCGTATCGAACAACTTGATAAATAATTGCGATAAAAATGACAAAAAACAAGACGACCGAGATGCTGGGCCAAATACCCAACCAATCGTTGTTGCTGAACAAATCAGATAGTCTCATACTATTTTTGTTTGAAATGTATCCCTGATTTTATTTTCAGGGATACGATTTGTTAGTGAATAAATTATCGAGTTACTTTAACGCCTTGCGGGTCTTTTGGATTAGCCGGATTGCTGCCGATTTTTGAAATAACGTAGCTTGCTGCTTGTCGAATTTGTATATCTTCGATTTGGGTACCTAAACCCGGCATACCCGGAACGCCGTCTCGAACGGTTTTGTAAATATCGGCATCTTTTGCTCCGTGAATCCAAGAGTCGTCGGTTAAATTTGGACCTATTGCGTTGCCTTCCAAATTAGCTCCGTGACATGCAGCGCAAGATTTAGCAAAAACTTCGGCACCGGCTTTTAGTTCGGCGGCATCCGTTAGGGCGGAAAAGTCTATGACTTCTTCTTTCTTAACTTCGGTTTCGACTGTTGTTGCCGGCTTGCTGATGTCTTTTCCGAGTTTGTGCAAATAAGCAATCATGGCGATGATTTCTTTCTTGGCATCTACTTCTTTTCCTGATTTACGCAATATCGCGGCAATTTCTTCGGCTTGAGCTAACAAGTCTGCTTCGGCTTGTTCTTCATAACCTTCCGGATACGGTACTCCTAAGCTGCGCATAACTGTGATTTTGCGTTTCAAAGTGCTGTAATCCATATCATCGGAAATTAGCCATGGATAGGGCGGCATGATAGAACCTTCGGCTTTTGAGGTCGGATCCATGAAGTGTTCGAAGTGCCATACTTCGTTACGCTTTATCGGCGAGCCGGTGTAGCCTGCGCGGGCTAAATCGGGTCCGGTGCGTTTTGAACCCCATTGGAATGGGTGATCATATACAAATTCGCCTTCTTTTGAATATTCGCCGTAACGCATAACTTCCGAACGGAACGGGCGAACTTGTTGGGAGTGACAGGTGTAACAACCTTCACGCAGATATAAGTCTCTGCCTTCTAATTCTAAAGGTGTATATGGTTTTACGGCTTCTATGGTCGGGATGTTTGATTTTACGGCTATCATCGGAATAATTTCGACAACTCCGCCTATGAAAACAGCTATAAGAATAATAACTGTGAATCGAACAGCACGTCTTTCTATCCAACGGTGTGTGGTTTCTCCTGCAATTTTTTTAGCCGAAACGGTTTCGCGCACAGGAGCCATAGATTCTTCGTTTGCTTCCATCGAGCCGGATTTTGCAGTTTTGAAAACATTAATTACAAACAATAGTGCACCTACGAAATAAAGTGTACCGCCTACAACACGCGTGTAATACATGGGCATTATTTGAGTTACCGTGTCCATAAAGTCGGTATAACGCAAGAAACCTGTGTCTGTAAACTCTTTCCACATCAAGGTTTGGGTGAATGCTGCCCAATACAACGGCACGGAGTAAGCTAACATTCCAAGTGTGCCAATCCAAAAATGGGCATTTGCCATTTTTTCAGATGCAAGTTTTGTTCTATATAACTTAGGTATCAACCAATAAATCATACCGAATGTAAGAAATCCGTTCCAACCCATGCCGCCGATATGAACGTGTGCGATTGTCCAGTCTGTGAAGTGGCTCAAAGCGTTCACATCCTTTATAGATAAAAGTGGTCCTTCAAACGTGGACATACCGTAAGCTGTAACGCCGACTACGAAAAATTTTAAAATTGCACTTTCGCGAACTTTATCCCAAGCTCCTCTCAATGTCAATAAGCCATTAATCATACCGCCCCAAGATGGTGCAATTAGCATAATGGAGAACAATACGCCTAAAGTTTGTGCCCAGTCAGGGATTGCTTGATAAAGCAAGTGGTGCGGACCTGCCCACATGTATATGAAAATCAACGACCAAAAGTGAACAATTGAGAGTCTGTATGAATACACAGGTCTTCCGGCTGCTTTAGGTAAGAAGTAATACATAATACCAAGAAACGGAGTTGTCAGGAAAAATGCAACTGCATTATGTCCGTACCACCATTGAACTACTGCGTCTTGCACGCCGGCGTAAATCGGATAGCTTTGCATGAAGCTTACCGGAATTTCAATTGAATTTCCGATGTGCAAAATAGCAACAGCCACGAAACTTGCCAAAAAGAACCAAATTGCAACATAGATGTGTTGAACGCGACGTATAATCATCGTTCCTATCATGTTCCAACCGAATGCAACCCAAACAACGGCTATCAAAATATCGATAGGCCATTCTAATTCAGCGTATTCCTTACCTACTGTGTAACCCGCCAACAGTGTAACAGCCGCAAGTAAGATGATAAGTTGCCAACCCCAAAAGTTTAGTTTACTCAGAAAATCGCTGTACATCCGCGTTTTTAACAAACGTTGCATTGAGTAATACGCGCCTGTGAAAATGGCATTTCCCGTGAAGGCAAAGACGATTGCGTTCGTATGCACCGGACGCAATCGCCCAAAAGACGTGTAGGGCAGTTCAAAATTTAGCGCAGGAAACGCTAGTTGTGCCGCTGCAAGCAGCCCTACCAGCATTCCCACAACGCCCCAAAACACAGTAGCAAAAGCAAATTGCTTCACAACTTTGTTGTCGTAGTAGAATTTTTGTTGATTCATTTTGATGATTATTTATCTGATATTGAAGAATTTTCTTCGTTCTTATTGTCCTCAAAAAGTACCCTCATGCCCGGCGTTACATCGTCTTCATATTGCCCGTCTTTTACCGACCACACAAAGAGATACAGAAAAACTAACGCAACAATTAAACTTAAACCGATTAGCACGAATATTATCGTCATCTTATTTAGATAAAATTTAGAATAGCAAAATTAATAAAATATTCTTAACGCGTACATACTAAAACATTTTTTTATCTTAAATATGCTACTTTAAAATGATTCTAAATTAGAAAGTGAAAAACTTTGCTTTTTGTTTTTGTAAACCAATGATTTGTTTTTATTTTGCAGAACAATTTCGAATATCACAAAAATACAAAATACAAAATAAGATATGGAACAAAAACTAAACAGTGTGGTGAGCCAAATAATTCAAGTCTCGCCATCAATGAAAATATTCAGAATTTCGCCCGACGGTTGGGAATTGCCCGATTTTATTCCAGGACAATTTGTAACTCTGGCTTTGCCGTTTTCCGCACCGCGTGCAGAAGGTTCAACACCTGACCCTGAAGAAATGGCTCCCGAAAAACTCATTCGCCGCGCATATTCCATTGCTTCATCGTCCAAAACCAAAGAATTTATCGAATTCTACATCACTTGGATACATTCCGGACAACTTACGCCGCGTTTGTTTGCCTTAAAAGTGGGCGACCGTATTGAACTCGGTCAAAAAATGACCGGAATGTTCACGCTTGAACAAGTACCCGAAGACCATAACGTAGTACTTGTGGCAACCGGAACCGGCGTTGCACCTTATATAAGTATGCTTCGCACGAATTTGTTGGCACCCGGAACGCGCAAAATAGCAGTAATTCACGGCGCAGCAAACTCTTGGGATTTGGGATACCGTTCGGAGTTGATGCTACTTCAAAGTATTTCCGACCGTTTTGCATACATGCCAACGATTATTGACGCCAAAAACGAGCCTGTGCGTTGGCACGGCGATACGCGTTTCGTGCAAGACATGTGGGCTGCAGGCGTAATAGAGGATGCTTGGGGAACAAAACCTACGCCTGAGAATACGCATATTTTCTTGTGCGGAAATCCGAAAATGGTAAAAGCAATGTTCGATGTCATGGGCGCGCAAGGTTTTGTTGAACACAAAAAAAATGCACCCGGACAAATTCATGTTGAAAGTTGGGGATAGAAAAATCATCGATAAAAAAAATAAAACACCCTGCAATTCAATATGCAGGGTGTTTTTTTAGTTAGTGCTTGTAAGAAAACTCATAACTTGTTGAAATTCTTTACGATATAGTTTTTTTAAGAAAACTCATAACGCATTGATATACTTTGTTCTATTTAGATATTTCGACTTGAATGTTTTAAGAAATACAGTAAAAATACGATTGAAACTAAAAAAAAACAATGAATGACTACGTTTTGACCATTGAATGACCACAGAATGACAATACATTCAATTGAAAAAACAGCTATAATCTACATGAAATCAAATATTTACACGTTTTCTTACAAACACTAATTCTTAATTCCGGCAATTTCTTCCAGCATTTCCGTGGTTACAGATTTCGGACGTTCGATTGAATAGCCCAACGCTCTGTCCCAAGTGATGTTTGCCAAAACTCCGATTGCGCGACCTACGCCAAACAGTACGGTATAGAAGTCGAACTCACGTAATCCGTAAAACCATTGAATCACACCCGATTGTGCATCAACATTAGGCCACGGATTTTTTGCTTTGCCTTTTGCCAACAAAATATCCGGAACAACATGATACAACATATCAACGTAAGCAAAAAGCTCGTCGTTGGGCAAATGTTTCAGGCAAAATTCGCGTTGCGAGGTGTAACGCGGGTCGGTTTTACGCAACACAGCATGTCCGAAACCCGGAATAACGTGTCCGGCATCAAGCGTATCAAGCACAAATTTTTTCATCACTTCTTCTGTAGGTTTTACGCCGCCGAGTTTTTCGCGCACATCAAGCAACCACGACAGAACTTCCTGATTTGCAAGCCCGTGCAAAGGTCCTGCTAAACCGTTTATGCCGGCAGAAAGTGCGTAATACGCATCGGAGAGTGCAGACGCTACAAGGTGCGTGGTGTGCGCGGATACGTTGCCCGATTCGTGGTCGGAGTGCAAAATGAAATACATACGTGCAACATCGTCATACGGCGCATCAAGTCCCATTTGATGGGCAAAATTTCCGCCCAAATCCAAATTGGGGTCTGCTTCAATAATAATATCGCTTTTGAATTTCATTCGGTAAATATACGCGGCAATTGACGGAATACGGGACAGAATATTCATCGAATCTTCGTACATAAATTCCCATGAATTTGTTTTTGTAAATTCGCCTTTGCTGTATGCTTTTGCAAAAACGCTTTCTTGTTGCATGGAAACAATTGCGGCAGAAAACATTGCCATAGGGTGGCTTCCGCAAGGCATATCTCTCAATAAATGAATTACATACTGAGGTAAAGCGCGGCGTTTTTTGAAATCTTCGACAACTTCAAGGGCTTCAGCCATAGTCGGCACATCGCCCGTGAGCAGGAAAAACCAAAACGCTTCCACGTAAGGATAATCTTTACCTTCGGGTTTTGGCAACATTTCCATGGTTTCTTCGATTGTTTTGCCGCGAAAACGGATGCCTTCAATCGGGTCGAGATACGAAATATCGGTGAGCAACATTTTGATGTCGCGCGCACCGCCGATGACCTGACCAATGTTTACTTCGCCGACTTTTACTTCGCTGAATTCTTTGTTCAGGCGAGCAATGCGCGGACGATGTTCTTCAATTTTTTTTCGTAAACGTTCTTTTAAAGTGGACATAATTTATGTGATTTTGTTAAAAATATGATTAAATTTCGCACGATAAAAGTATAAATGTATTTTGACAATTTGATAACTTAACAACATATTTAACGATATTCATACAAAAAAAATGGAAAAAAGTCAAAAATCAGCTCCTCATAAGATAAAAGCAGTGGTTACGGACTTGGACGGCACATTGTTACGTTCCGCTGACAGCTCTGTTTCCTATCGTGATTTAGAAAGTTTGAAATATCTTGGCGAAAACGGAATTGTGCGTATCGCGGCAACCGGCAGAGCTATTGCATCAGTAAAACGTGCATTTCCCGCCGAGTTTCCTTTGGATTATTTGGTTTTTTCAAATGGCAACGGAACGATGTATCTATCTAAAAATGAATTATTTGCATCGCATCATTTACCTCGCACGGATGTGCGGCACATTGTGCGCGAACTGTCCCGCTTCGGTGCCGATTTTCATGTGCGCGGAATTGTTCCTCAGTGCCACACCTTTTTATATAAGAGACAGTCAAAATTTAATTCCGATTTCGAGCATTTATTGGAAAGATATTCCGACGACTGCACCGAATTGACAGACGAAACTCAACTCGGAGAAGCTTCGCGTGTGATTTGTTTCTCCGAAGATGCGCAAGATGTGGTTCGTATCGGCGCGCTGTTTCCCGATTTTGACATTATTCGTGCCACATCGCCTATTAATCATAAAACAATTTGGGTTGAAATTTATCCGCGCGGCATTAACAAAGGCACGGCTGTTGCGGCTTTGTGTGGCAAACTTGGCATTGACTCTTCTGAAATCGCAGGTTTGGGAAACGATTACAACGACATTCATTTCTTAGACTTGGTTGGTTTTCCGCATCTTGTTTCAAATGCTCCGAATGAGCTAAAGCAAAGATATACAGCACTTTTAATGTCAAATAATGAAAGTGCTTTTACCGAGATGTTGCTAAATCTGAAAATTTTGTAAAAAATATCGAATAAATGTTTGTAGTTCGGAATAAGTTGCTTATTTTTGCAATCCGTTTTTTAGTGTCAATATAGAAAATATTACAGCAATGAAAAAAGATATTCATCCGAAAGATTACCGCGAAGTCGTTTTCAAAGACATGTCGAACGATACGCACATTATTACAAAATCAACCATCAAAACTCGCGAAAGCATTGAGTTAGACGGCGTTACTTATCCGCTCGTTAAAATTGAGATTTCGGCAACTTCACATCCGTTTTACACAGGTAAAACTAAATTTGTGGATTCAGCCGGTCGTGTGGATAAATTCAACAAACGTTATGTGAAGAAATAATTTTTCCGAACACAAAACAAAAACGAAGCGAGGCATATTACCTCGCTTTTGTTTTTATAATTTGATGCGTTTCTGTGATATTTTCTGTTTCTATTTTCAAAAAATAAATGCCTTCCGAAAAATAATTTGCATTGATAAGACGTGGAAATCCGATGAGTTTTTCTGTAAATATTAATTTTCCTGTAATATCTGTGATTGAAATTATTGCAGTTTTGCATTTTTTGCTGTCAATATAAAAATTATTGGCAGAAGGGTTCGGATAAATATCGAAATTGGATTCGTAATTCAAATTTTCAAATGAAATCGGTTTGGTTGCAAACGTTCTGATGCAATAGCGGTTTTCGCTTACAGCTGTGCTGAAAGCTCCAATTTTTGCACGAACGACAGAATTTTCCGACTTATTTTGTGCAAAACCGGTAAACGACAATCCACAAATAACTAAAATCACGAAAATTTTCCGCATATTATAAACTGTTTTTTGAAAAATTCTTGAAAACCTGATGTCAAGTTAAGAAAAAAATCACACTTCAGTAAGGTTGAAAGTGTGATTTTTTTTGAGAAATTTCAGCCTAAATATAATTTTTTTTAAAAAATAAACCTTTTGCTTCCAAT
Organism: Draconibacterium orientale; assembly: GCA_020718265.1. Taxonomy (GTDB): domain Bacteria; phylum Bacteroidota; class Bacteroidia; order Bacteroidales; family JAADGE01; genus DYOJ01. The sequence goes on from DYSM01000037.1 coordinate 10,217, forward strand.
TCTTCGGTTACTCGTCGGAGCATTTTAACTTTTTCGTTCAGAGGTAAAAATGCTGATTTAAAACCATTGATAATCAGATTTTTGATGTCATTCTCCGTAAATCCGAGTTTTTCAATGGCAATCATGTATTCGTCTGTGAGGTTCGTGCCGGAGATCAAACGATTGTCCGTATTCAGCGTAACGCGGAGTCCCAAATCGTAATAAAATTTTATAGGATGATCTTCAATGCGTGCAATTGCTTTGGTTTGCACATTGGATACAATGCACATTTCCAAAGGAATACGGTGGTCGTTCACGTAATTCAGCAAGTCGCCGTCTTCGCGCAGACGTGTGCCGTGTCCGATACGATTTGCGCTGATAAGATGGATGGCTTGGTGCACGGATTCGGGTCCGTAAGCTTCTCCGGCGTGCGCGGTGGTGTTGATGTTGTTGTTGGCAATCAGGAAGAATGCGCCTTTGTGATCTTTTGCCGGAAAATCTTTTTCGGCACCCGCGAGGTCAAAACCCGAAACGCCTCTGTTTTTGTAGGCAACGGCAAGTTCGGCAACTTTCATGGTGTCTTCGGGCGTGGTGTGTCGAATTCCGCACAAAATTATTCCGACTTTGATGTCAAAATCTTTTTCGGCTTGACGTGCGCCGGTGAGCACGGCATCCACAACTTTGGTCATGTTTAAACCGCGTTTGATGTGCCAGAGCGGAGCGAAACGAATTTCGATATAGCGAACATTCTCTGAGGCAGCATCTTCGGCGAGTTCATAAGTTGCACGCGTGAGCGAATATTCGGATTGCAAAACCTCAGCCGTAATATCGAACGGGCGAAGATATTCGACCAAACTTTTGCAGTCTATACCGACTTCCAAGATTTTTCTTAGGTCTTCGATATTGTCTGCCGGAAGTGTAACGCCTTCTTTTTTAGCAATATCCATAATTGTTGAGATGCGCATCGAGCCGTCTAAGTGGCAATGCAGCTCTGCTTTGGGCAAACTTTTAATGAATTCGCGCGTAAGTTTTATTGAGCCGGTCGCATCAGTCTCAATGTTCTGTTTTACATTTTTTTCTTTTGTTGACATAATATTTTTTTGATTTTAAATTTGACTTTTTGTGAGATTTATGCAAATTTCGTTTTTTTAATCAAGTTTTCCGATTAAAATTTCTACTTCGTTTAAAATTTCGCATGATTTTACGAGTTCTTGCATAACAGTATGGTCTTTATAAAGCGGTCGGTCGATGTCTAAAAAATCGACATATTTGCGGATAACTTCTTTTGCTTTGCTAACGCCTGCGCCGAATTTGTATTCTCTGAAATCCAAAGCCTGCGCCGCCGCCATGTATTCGATGCCCAAAATTCCGTATGCGTTGTCCATGATTTGGAAGTTTTTTATCGCTGTGTTCATTCCCATCGACACAAAATCTTCTTGGTCTGCTGCTGCCGGTATTGACATTATGCTTGCCGGAGCCGACAGAATACGCTGTTCCGTAATTTGCATGTCCGCCGTGTATTGGCTGAGCATCAATCCGGAAAACATGCCTGCCCCTTTGGTCAGAAATGCCGGCAATCCCGCGCTCAAAGCCGGATTATTCAGGCGATTCATGCGACGTTCGGACAGCACGCATACCATTGTTATAGCTGCGCCTGCCATGTCCATCGGTAACGAAACAGGCGTGCCTTGGAAATTTGCTCCCGACAGTTGCAAATCTTCTTCGGGAAAGAATATCGGATTGTCGCCCACGCCGTTAAGTTCAATTTCAACTTGCGAACGCGCATAAGCGATAGCATCATGCGCAGCACCAATAACTTGCGGTGTCGAACGCATGGAATACGCATCCTGAACTTTCGATTTAACACGTTTTTCAGCTAAATCTCCTCCGGAAATCATTTTTTGAATCGCCTTAGCACTGCGAACCGCGCCCTTGAAACCGCGAACTTCGTGAATTTTTTCGTTGTAAGGACCCATATTTGCCTTCAAAGCTTCCAAAGACATTGCAGCGGCAATTTCGGTTTGTTTCAAAAAACGTTCGGCATCATATATAAAGAGTGCACTCATGGCTGTTAGTACGTTCGAGCCGTTTATCGTGCCGAGTCCGTCGCGTGCTTCCAAGCCCGGAACAACAATTCCGGCGCGTTTCATTGCTTCACTTCCGTTTAGCAACTCGCCTTTATAATATGCTTCGCCTTCTCCCATGAGCAAAAGTGCAATCTGCGCCATCGGAGCTAAATCGCCCGATGCGCCGACTGAACCTTTTTGGCAAACGAACGGCGTAACACCTTTATTAAGCATTTCAATTAAGGTCAGCGTTATCTCGGGGCGGATTCCCGAACGTCCTTTGGCATGAACATTGATTCTGCCCAACATTGCGCCTCGCACATATTCGAGTGGCGCAGGATATCCTATTCCGGCAGCATGGTTGTAAATCAGATATTTTTGGAAATCTTTGACTTGGTCGTCGTTTAATATCGTTTCGGAAAATTCGCCGATTCCGGTATTTATTCCGTACATAATTTCTCTCGCTAAAATCTTGCGCTCCACCATTTTACGGCAGACTTTGATGCGTTCAAGTGCCTCCGGAGCTAACTCTACGGGGCGATTTTGCCTTGCAACTTCGGCAACATCTTCAATTCGAAGTTCGTATCCTGTGATAATATATGGTAACATATTTTTTGTAAAATACAGATTATTAATAATTTAAAGAATTGATTTAATTGTTAAGTTTACAAAATCATGGATACCTTATATTTCGTTTATCACTTTCAAATATTGGGCATACACTAACAAATTGAAGCAAAACACTTATATAAATGCTTGATTTTTGAATCAAAACTTCTGATTCAAAGGATGTTAGATGTATAATATTCAATATGCACACGATCATAAATCGAGTGCAAGGTCTAAAAAAAAAATGAGTTAAACAATCGTTTGCAGCAATTTTTTGTCGTTACTATGCTACTTCTCAAATTCAATATGAAGTTAGAATTAATTTTCGATGCTTTTTTTGACGTATTTAAGGTTATTTGGTATTAAAATTTAGATTAGAAGTTGGTATTTTAAAAATAGAAGTAAAACTTTTGAAATTTCTTGGAGAATTTATCTTTTCTTATCTTTTGATTATTAAAGAGTTGTCCTTTTGGTCTAAATTTTTCATAAAAAAAGTTCAAAAAACATTTTGCGATAAAGAAAAAGTGTTTACTTTTGCAACCCGCAATGAGAGGAACGGATAAAACCGGGAATTTAGGAAGCGGAAAGTTCTCTGAAAAAAGTTTAAAAAAGGTTTGGCGGTAAGGAAAATAGTATTTACCTTTGCAGCCCGAATCGGAAGAAACGGAGAGAAGAAAGTTCTCTGAAAAAAGTTTAAAAAAGGTTTGGCGGTAAGGAAAATAGTATTTACCTTTGCAGCCCGAATCGGAAGAAACGGAGAGAAGAAAGTTCTTAAAAATATTTGAAAAAAGATTTGGTTAAAAAGAAAATAGTATTTACCTTTGCAACCTCTTTTGAAAAAATAAAATAGAGCAAAAAAGTTCTTTGAAGAAATGTAAATAATGAAGAAAAAGGTAGTGTAAACATCTGTCAATTTTTAATTGAGCGCGTCAGGATATTTGATAAAACAAATAATTATACAACGAAGAGTTTGATCCTGGCTCAGGATGAACGCTAGCGGCAGGCTTAACACATGCAAGTCGAGGGGCAGCGGGGTAGCAATACTGCCGGCGACCGGCGCACGGGTGCGTAACGCGTATGTAATCTGCCCGTAACAGGGGGATAGCCCGGAGAAATTCGGATTAATACCCCATAGAATTGCGAAGAGGCATCTTTTTGCAATTAAAGCTCAGGCGGTTACGGATGAACATGCGTGCCATTAGTTAGTTGGTGAGGTAACGGCTCACCAAGGCGATGATGGCTAGGGGTTCTTAAAGGATGATCCCCCACACTGGTACTGAGACACGGACCAGACTCCTACGGGAGGCAGCAGTGAGGAATATTGGTCAATGGGCGCAAGCCTGAACCAGCCATGCCGCGTGAAGGATGACTGCCCTATGGGTTGTAAACTTCTTTTGTACGAGAAGAACATGAGTTACGCGTAATTCACTGACAGTATCGTATGAATAAGGATCGGCTAACTCCGTGCCAGCAGCCGCGGTAATACGGAGGATCCGAGCGTTATCCGGATTTATTAGGTTTAAAGGGTGCGTAGGCGGGCGAATAAGTCAGAGGTGAAATCCTACAGCTTAACTGTAGAACAGCCTTTGATACTGTTTGTCTTGAGTACAGTTGAGGCAGGCGGAATGAGTAGTGTAGCGGTGAAATGCTTAGATATTACTCAGAACTCCGATTGCGAAGGCAGCTTGCTAAGCTGAAACTGACGCTGAGGCACGAAAGCGTGGGGAGCGAACAGGATTAGATACCCTGGTAGTCCACGCCGTAA
>DYSM01000038.1 GCA_020718265.1 Draconibacterium orientale
TGAAATTCCAATGAAGAGTCCGGTCTAAAAAGCCTGTTTTATTTTAGCTAAACAATCTATATGCTTGATTATCAGTGTTTTTGAAAATATTTTATAATTTAAGTAAATTGCTTATTATCAGTAATTTAACTTTACAAACTTTCAACTTTATGACTTTTTATACTGAACTCAATGATTTATTCGCGCTTAACGGCTTTGTTGTAACATGTTCGACATAAGGGTTCGTAGCTGTCTTTTTCGCCCAAAAGTACAAGGTCTTCGCTCGGCGTAAGGCGATGCGAATATTGCGCCAGCGCACCGCAACGCATGCAAATGGCATGAACTTTTGTAACATATTCCGCCACGCTAAACAATTTCGGAATCGGTCCGAAGGGTTTTCCTGAAAAATCCATGTCTAAGCCGGCAATAACGACTCGAATACCACTGTTTGCAAGCGTATTTGCAATATCAACAAGCTCATTTCCAAAGAATTGAGCTTCATCTATGCCCACGACTTCGTATCCGTTAATCAGATTTAGAATTTCGTAAGCATTAGACACAGGTGTAGAGTCGATTGATGTGGAGTCGTGCGAAACGACAGCGGTGTCCGAATACCGTGTGTCTATTTTGGGTTTGAAAATTTGAGTGCGTTGCTGAGCGATTTTGGCGCGACGCAAACGACGAATAAGTTCTTCGGTTTTGCCCGAAAACATTGAGCCGGCGATAACTTCTATCCACCCCGTATTTTTTTCTTGATTCTCTAAAAACATTCTTTTTTGCTTTGGTTTTTGCTTTGCAAATGTATAATTTTCGGTAAAAAAAACAATCAAGGTCAGAATGATTTGTGAAATTGCAAAAAAATGATTTAATTTGGAATTCTTGCATATCACGCGAATTTATTACACTTCAGCATGACAAAAAATAAGAAAAAAATTATCAACGACCCCGTTTACGGATTCATAAATATTCCGGCAAATATCATTTACGATGTCATTTCTCATCCATATTTTCAGCGATTAAGACGCATTAAACAACTTGGGTTATCGGATTACGTGTATCCGGGGGCAACACACACGCGCTTTGAGCACGTTGTAGGCGCAACACATTTGATGCACAGTGCATTAGATGTTTTAAAATTTAAGAAAATAAAAATTTCAAAAGATGAACGCTACGGTGCAATGCTCGCCATTTTGATGCACGATTTGGGGCATGGTCCGTATTCGCACACGCTCGAAGGCTTTTTTGCTCAAGGAATTTCGCACGAAGATATTTCGCTGCTGTTCATGGAAAAAATTAATGAGGACTTGGACGGACGAATTTCAGTGGGCATCGAAATCTTCAAAAATAAATACGAGCGACATTTTTTGCACAGTCTCGTTTCCGGACAGCTTGACATGGACAGGCTGGATTACCTGCGACGCGACAGTTTTTTTTCGGGCGTTTCGGAAGGCGTAATTGGGTCGGACAGAATAATTAAAATGCTGAATGTCAAAGACAATGAGCTTGTGGTAGAAGAAAAAGGCATTTATTCCGTCGAAAAATTTCTGATTGCACGACGCATTATGTATTGGCAAGTCTATTTACACAAAACAGTGGTTGCTGCGGAGCTTATGTTGCTGAAAATTTTGGAACGCGCGCGAGAAATCATTCAAAATCGAGAAATTTTCACAACTCCGGCGTTGCACTATTTTTTAAAAAATAAAATCACACGGATTCATTTTACAGACAGCGAAATTGCACTCAAACAGTTTGCAATTTTGGACGACAGCGACATTCTCGCATCGCTGAAGCAATGGAGTTCGGACGAGGACAAAGTACTTTCTATGCTCTGTAAGCGACTGTTAGACAGAGATTTATTTAAGTTGGAAATTCAAATGCAACCGTTCGATGAAACGATGATTTCGGACATCACAAAAAAAACAGCCGAGCATTTTCATTTGTCGGAACATGATGTTCGTTACTTTGTTTTCAGCGACAAAATATCGAATAAGGCGTACACTACAGACCGCGCTTCAGGCATCAATATTTTGCTTAAAAACGGCGAACTGCGCGACATTGCGCAGGCATCGGACATCTCAAATATCACCACATTATCCGAAACTGTAAAGAAATATGTGCTGATTTATCCGAAAGAAATTGAGAGTCAACGTATTAGGTCATAAGCTGTATTTGTAGAAAACGAATAACTAATTGAATTTGAGCAAATTATAGCTTTTTTTATCAATCGAATGTATTGTCAAATAGTTGTCATTCAACAGTCAAAACGTAGTCATTTATTGTTTTTTAAATTGAATTTCAACAGAATTTCTAAAAACATTCAAGTAAAAATTAAGTATATCATTAAGTATTTCAATGTGTTACACGTTTTATTACAAACACTGAATACTTAAAATAAAGAAGTTTATTGAAAACGGTACCAAATTTCATGGTAATTAATTCGGTACCGTCACTATTATCGTATTATCAAAAAAATATCAACTACTTATTATTCAATAATTTAGCGAAATCATTCAAAATTTTTATGTCTTTTCGTGAATTTTTATAAGTATAGCCTTCGCAGAAACCGTCTTCGTCGTGAAACACGCGTCCCTGACCGACTTCGATTAAAGTTCCGCTCGGGTCTCCAAAATCGTCAAGCATAAATATCGCAAGATAAGTATCTTTCATTCCGTTTGAGTACGCCGAACCGGAAATAACATAAAGTAACGAAGACTGTTTTACGCCGTTTGAAGTTGTAATAACCTCACCGAACATGGTGAATCTTCCATTTTCTCCGACAATGTAAGAGCCAACATCTATACCGGACGAACTTCCGCTCACGAAGTCTAACTGAATCGTGTAATCCTGATTGTTTTGATTCCCAAAAGTCATATCAAAATCATTAAACCGATGTCCGATATCTTCCGTCGGATTTGTACTTGCAAATAGCAACATCGGGCTTATCAAAAAATTACCGTTTATCGTGGGCGGATTTGCACCTCGATAGACGGGCATTCCCATATCTTGCATGGTAACAATCGTTTCTTCCGGAACCAAGTCATTTATTTCTCTCGATAATCCGTTCTCTTCAATAATCGGAGCTTCTACCTCTTCTACTTCATCCTTTTTACACGAACTCACAAAAAATAGAGCTATAAAAGCGAATGTCAATGCTAAAAATTGTTTAGAAATTTTACTCATAACTTTAATTTTTATGCAAATTTAAACTTTCTACCTTTTATGAAAACTAAAAATGCTATAAAACATCAATTTATTTTTGAATATCTGGATTTTACTTAGAATCCTATTAATTTGACCTGAAAAATTTGCAAAAATTATAGAAACAAGCGAAAAAAATATTTTTATTTAACACTTTTTTCGTATGTTTGCACCGACGATAATGTCAAAAAATAATAAATTTTAACAAATGAAAAAATTAAGACTTCTTGCTTTCGTTGGCGTAGCAACGTTCGCACTCGCTTTCACATCATGCAAAAAAGATGCAACCTGCACATGCACTTATCCTGACGGAGAAGGTGATTTTACTTACACTTATGAAGGTTTGAACGGAGATGAATACGATGCAGCAGAAGCTGCTTGCGAAGCTGCAAGTGGTGTTGCTGAATTAGCAGACGGTTCATGCAAATGGGAATAATCCAAAATTAAAAATTTTAGGACAGGTTCACAATTCGTGAACCTGTCCTATTCAAAAAAATGGAAAATAGCAACAGTAACAAACATCTTCACTTATACATAAGTGCTGCACGAATAATTGTGGGACTTTTTTTTATTTTTTCGGCATACACTAAACTATTCCCGATTGACGAATTTGAACAATATATTTTTGGTCATAAATATATTGGGGTTGAAACAGCAAGTCTTCTTGCAGTCGGCATTATATCCGCAGAACTTATCTTAGGTTTATTCTTTTTATTCAATATTAAAATCCGAAGCACATCCTACACAACGTTGGGTGTTTTAATAATTTTCTCCGGGTACCTGACATATTTACTTATCAAAGAACCCGAATCCAATTGTTACTGTTTGGGGGCGGATTATGAATTATCACCTTTACATTCAATACTTAAAAATCTGCTATTGTCGGCTTTAGTCATATTTATAGCCCTGAAAAAAACACAAAACAGATTAAAATTTCAAAACAGACTGTTCATACTGCTACTTATTATAGGCATAGCTACACCGATACTCTTATCCCCGCCCGATTTTATTGTAAAAAACAGATATTCAATTCATTTAGAAGATAAAAATATCAATATAAGCGAACTTGCAGTTTATGACAGCCTCGAAACGAAAACTAAAATTAACGAAGGAAATAAAATACTCTGTTTTTTTAGCCACAAATGCACATACTGCGAAAAAACCGCAAAAAAACTGAGCATGATAGCTGAGAAGGAAAATATTAAAGAAGGCATAGTCCTTATATTTTACGAAACCGACAACGTAAAAGAAGGTTGGACGCTTTCCGACAGCCTTCAATTCAAGCAACTTACAATTCCGAAAGAACAATTCTTTAAATATTCAGGCAAACGTTTACCTGCTGTTTTTTACACGCAAAACGGTAAATTATTTCAAAAAGTGGACTACCGAGGAATACAACAATACGAAGTAATTGATTTCCTTTTTAAAAAATAACAGTTCATTTGCGTATTTTCGACAAATAAATTTTAGCTTTGCAGAAACTTTTTTTTGATGGAATTTACTGCCGAGAAAATAGCCGCTTTTTTAGGCGGGCGCGTCGAAGGCGACAGTCAGGTAACCGTTACGACGGTGTCAAAAATTGAAGAAGGATTTGCAGGTTCGCTGAGTTTTTTGGCAAATCCCAAATACACACCTTACATCTATACGACCAAAGCATCAATTGTTTTGGTCAATAATGATTTTGTGCCCGAACATCCGATTTCTGCCACACTCGTGCGCGTGCCCGATGCCTACAAAGCTATTGCTCAACTGCTTGAGTTTTACAACCAAACCGTTGAAAAAAGCGGAATTTCGGAAAAAGCCGCATTACACGAAACTGCAAAGATTGGCGAAAAATGCTTTATCGGCGATTTTGTTTCCGTTGCATCGAATGTTGTAATTGGCTCAAATGTAATACTTTATCCCGGCGTGGTTTTGTCAGAAAACGTTGAAATAGGCAACAATACTACTTTATATTCCAATGTCTCGGTCTATAAAGATTGCAAAATCGGTTCGGACTGCATTATACACTCAGGCACAGTCATAGGCAGCGATGGTTTTGGCTTTGCACCACAGGAAAATTCAGCCTACAAAAAAATACCGCAAGCCGGCAATGTTATCATTGAAAATAATGTGGAAATCGGTGCAAATTGCTCGATTGACCGCGCTACAATCGGTTCAACCATAATACGTTCGGGTGTAAAATTGGATAATCTCATACAAGTGGCACATAACGTCGAAATTGGCGAAAACACTGTCATAGCTGCACTTACAGGAATTTCCGGCTCCACAAAAATCGGAAAATTCAATATGATAGGCGGACAAGTCGGTTTCGCCGGACATTTGAAAATAACGGACAACGTAAAAATTGGCGCACAATCCGGCGTTCACCGCGATGTTGAACAAAAAGGCGCAATTCTGCAAGGCTCACCCGTAACAAGTATGCGCGATTTTTATCGGTCATCGTTACTTTTTTCAAAATTACCCGAAATGCAAACCCGAATAAACGAACTGGAGCGTAAACTTGAACAGTTTCTTACAAAAAATTTGAATCCGAATGAGTGAAAATCAGAGAACTATACAAAATCCGGCGGAATTGTCGGGCAAAGGTTTGCATACCGGCGCGCAGGTTACGCTAACGTTTCGCCCGGCACCCGAAAATTTTGGATTTCAATTCCGAAGAACCGACCTCGAAGGACAACCCGTAATACCCGCACTTGCAGAGTATGTGATTGATACTTCGCGCAGTACGGTAATCGGTATTGGCGCGGCGCGCGTTTCAACTATTGAACATGCCCTTTCGGCAGCTTACGGCTTAGGCATTGATAATCTGCTTATTGATGTGAACGGACCCGAAACTCCGATTCTCGACGGAAGCTCAAAATTCTATGTTGAAGCATTGACAAATGCCGGAATTACAGAACAAAATGCAGATAGAAAGTATTTCGAGATAAAAAATATCTTAAAATATGAAAACAAAGCAAAATCCATAGAAATCATCGGTTTACCCGATGATACTTTCGGATTGAACGTTATGATAGATTACAACTCGGAAGTTCTTGGAAATCAATATGCGTTCTTGAAAAATTTCGAACAATACTCCAAAGAAATTGCGCCGTGCAAAACCTTTGTTTTTTTTAGTGAATTAGAATTTTTGTTGAAACAAAACCTCATCAAAGGAGGCGATTTGGATAATGCACTTGTGATTGTAGAAAAGAAAACCACACAAGAAGAATGCGACCGCTTAGCCGATTTGTTTGGCAAACCGCACACACAATATAATGGTCAAGGCGTTCTGAATCAGGAAGATTTGATTTTCCCAAACGAACCCGCACGCCACAAACTACTCGACCTTATCGGCGACCTTACCCTGAGCGGACGACGTTTGAAGGGCAAAATTATTGCCACACGTCCCGGACATTTTTCCAACGTTCAGTTTGTAAAACTAATTCGAGAGGAAATTCGTAAAACCGAAACCCTTGTGCTACAAACAGAAGCGACAAACGGACAATATGATAAAAATTTTATCTCAAAAACATTAAATCGACCTACAGAAACTCTTTTTTCAGAAAAAGTTGTGCAACTTAACGACACAAATTGCATCATTAGCGCAAATTCTGCGGAAAACAGTGAGTTTAGTTTAATGTTGGAATCGGCAGAACTATTCGCCCGGCACAACAAAATTAATTACAACAAACGAAAAATTCAAGATTTCGAGCTATATGATTCAGTAAATAAAGTCTCAGAAACCATTTGCACGGTAACAAAACACAAACAAGTCGGGACTGAAAATTTAGAGCTTTACGTTCAACTTTTTTCAGACCAAATTCGTAAAGCCTGCGGAAGCATAATACTAACATAAAATACAGAATATCAAAACTTTATGGACTATAATTTAGCCAACGTTCACCCGGAAGCCCGCATAGCGGAACATGTAATTATTGAGCCGTTTGCAACTGTTCACAAAGATGTTGTAATCGGTAAAGGCACAAAAATCAGCGCAAATGTTGTTATCATGGACGGCGCACGCATCGGCGAAAATGTTACGATATTTCCGGGTGCAGTAATTTCAGCCATTCCGCAAGATTTGAAATTCAAAGGCGAAGAAACCACAGCCGAAATTGGTGATAATACCGTTGTGCGCGAGTTTGTTACCATAAACCGCGGCACGGTCGCCGTCGGAAAAACGGTTGTCGGAAAAAATTGCCTGCTCATGGCATATAGCCACGTAGCGCACGATTGCGTGGTCGGAAATAATGTCATTTTAGCTAACACCGTGCAACTTGCGGGTGAAGTTCAAATCGGCGATTTTGCAATTTTGGGCGGCGGAACCTTAGTGCATCAGTTTGTCAGAATTGGCGAGCACGTTATGGCGCAAGGCGGACTGTTGCTCGGAAAAGACGCACCGCCGTATATAATGGCTGCACGCTATCCGGCGGCTTATACCGGAATTAATATCGTCGGTTTGCGTCGAAGAGGATTTACAAACGAGCAAATCGGTCAGATTCAAGAAATATACAAAATACTGTTTAGCAGTGGTTTAAATAATACTCAAGCACTTGAAAAAATAATTTCGGACGTGAAAGACACGCCAGAAAAAGAAACTATTGTTGCATTCATAAAAAGCTGCGAGCGCGGCTTAATCGGAAATACAAGAGATTAATCATTTTTGTATATACTCTAAACGGTTAAAATCTTCTCTTGATAAATTGTATAATTTACTAATAATAAGGAAATTAGCACATTAACATATTATCAAATTAACATATTTTCGTATAATCAAGTGAAATTCAGCATTATAGTTCCGGTTTTCAATCGTCCCGACGAGGTGCGAGAGCTGTTGGAAAGTTTGAGCAAACAAACCGAAAAAAACTTTGAACTCGTAATCGTGGAAGACGGTTCCACAGAACCATGCAAATCCGTTGCAGATGAATTTGCCTATCGAATTGAGATTCAGTATTTTTTCAAGAAAAATGAGAAACCCGCAATCGCACGCAATTTTGGCGCAAAACATGCCAAAGGCGATTATTTTCTGTTTTTTGATTCCGATTGTATTATTCCGGAAAAATATTTTGAGATAATTACTAAGGAACTAACTGAAAATTATGTAGATGCGTACGGCGGACCCGATGCGGCGCATCCGCAATTCAACACGACACAAAAGGCGATAAGCTACTCGATGACTTCGTTTTTCACTACCGGCGGCATACGCGGCGGCGGCGAAAAAATTGACAAATTTTATCCGCGAAGTTTTAACATGGGCATTTCGCGCACAGCCTTCGAGAAAATCGGCGGCTTCCCGGTTACAGGTATGCACCCGGGCGAAGATATGGTTTTTAGTGTAGAAATTGTGAAGCAAGGCTTCCGAACGCGCTTAATTCGAGATGCTTATGTGTTTCATAAACGAAGAAACACACTCAAAACGTTTTACAAACAAGTTTTTCGTTTCGGAAAAACACGCGTTGTGATTTCCAAATTTTATCCGGAAACATTCAAAATTTTCTTCTGGTTTCCGACACTTTTTGCGCTCGGAACACTCTCATTAATAGCTTCTTCTGCGATTTGCTTGTGGAGTTTGATGCCAATTCTGTTTTACGGACTTGCTGTTTTTTCGGATTCTGTTTTCCGAAACAAATCCCTTGATGTGGGTGCAATTTCCGTCCTAACAAGTTTTATCCAATTGTTCGGCTACGGTTTCGGATTTCTCACTTCCTGGTGGCACGTAAATATCACAAAAACAGATGAATACAAGGTTTTTGAAAAAGGATTTTATCGAAAATAAAATCGTATTTTTGTTATTCTAAATTGAGACAAAATTTTCGGCAGTCAAAAATTGTTCATAATTTTCCTTGTTGATTATCCTATATTCATGATTTGGATAGGCATTTGCAAAACCTTTCGATATATTTTGAGATTTTTTTGCATTCCATTTAATTTCAAACGCATACAAAATTCCGTTTCTGTCTTCGATATAGTCAATTTCTTGCTGATCCTGCGAACGCCAAAAATAAGAATTTGTCCAAATATTATTGTAATTCAGGAATTTAATACGTTCGCTTATTACAAAATTTTCCCACAATGCACCGATGTCGTTTCGTAGTTCGGGCTCTATAAAGTTGGCAATGAGCGCATTGCGAATTCCAGTGTCATAAAAATAAATTTTTTTCCCGCGCTTTAATTCTTTTCTGTGATTTCTGCTGAACGCCGGAAGTTGGAAAATAACAAAAGTTTGCTCTAAAAGTTGGATGTATTTTTCAACAGTTTGGTTGTCAAGACCTAACAAATTACCCAAACTGTTATACGATACTTCCGACCCTATTTGCAACGCCAAAGCCTGCAACAATTTAAGTAATTTATCCGGTTTTTTTATACGTTCCCACATCAAAATATCTTTGTACAAATAACTGTCAGACAGTTGTTTAAGGATATTTTTTTCATTTCCGGCATTTGATACAATTTCAGGGTAATATCCGTAGAGTAATCTGTGAAACAGCATCCTGTGTTCTTCCATAAATCCATGATGTTCAATCATTTCTGCAAAAGAAATCGGAAAAAGTTTGTATTCCCATTTCCTTCCGGTAAGCGGCTCGTTGATGCTGTTCGCAAGTTCAAACGCCGATGATCCTGTTACAATTAACTGTATTTCAGGTATTTGGTCTGTTATTAATTTCAGTTTTAATCCAATGTTGTCAATACGCTGAGCTTCGTCAATTACGACAATTTTATGTTTTGCAAAAACAGCTTTAAATCGTGTAGATGATGCGTGGTTAAAAAGCTCGATAACATCAGCTTCATCTGCATTGAGCCACAGCGTATTATCATACGATTTTGTCAAGGTTTTGAGCAAAGTTGTCTTGCCTGTTTGGCGTGCACCGAGTATAATTATTGCTTTTCCTACAAATAATTTCGATTCAATTTCAGCCTGAAGTTTTCGTAATATCATAAAATTGCGATTGTAATCGCAAAAATAACGCTTTTTTTGCGAATGTAATCGCAAAATCTCCGATTTATTTCACTATCAATACAAAAAATTGTTATACGGATAGCGTACTTGGTGAATTTCTTTGATTTTGGCATATAAAATACCGCGCAAAGTGTCGATATTTTGTTTCTTTTTGGCAGAAATAAAAATACAATCCTGCGTTTTAGCGAACCATTTTTGTTGCCATTCTTCTAAGCTGATATTTTCACGTGACGCAGGCGTGAGATCATCTTCATCTTTTTTAACAAAAGAAAAATTATCTATTTTATTGAAAATCAAGAAAGAAGGCTTATCTCCCACTCCGAGTTCGGCAAGTGTTTGTTGCACAACTTCAACTTGCTCTTCAAAATTCGGGTGCGAAATATCGGCAACATGCAACAGCAAATCCGCCTCGCGCGTTTCGTCGAGCGTGGATTTGAACGACTCAACCAAGTGATGCGGAAGTTTGCGAATAAACCCGACGGTATCGGTCATCAAAAAAGGCAAATTATCGATAACAACCTTGCGCACAGTGGTATCCAGCGTTGCAAAAAGTTTATTTTCGGCAAAAATATCCGATTTACTGAGCAGATTCATCAAAGTCGATTTTCCGACATTTGTGTATCCGACCAGCGCGACACGCACGATTTCGCCGCGAGTTTTGCGTTGCACAGCTTTTTGGATATCGATTTTTTCCAATTCTTTTTTCAAAAACGAAATACGGTCTCGCACAATTCGGCGGTCTGTTTCAATTTCTTTTTCGCCCGGTCCGCGCATTCCGATACCACCTTGCTGACGCTCCAGGTGTGTCCACATTCCGCGCAGGCGAGGCAAAAGGTATTGATATTGAGCAAGTTCGACCTGTGTTCGGGCATGTGCTGTTTGGGCGCGTGCGGCAAAAATATCGAGAATGAGTGTGGTTCGGTCTAAAACTTTACATTTAAACGCTTCTTCAATCGTGCTAAATTGCGACGGACTGAGTTCGTCGTCAAAAATAGCTGTATCTATCTGATTTTCTTGAATATAATTTGCAATTTCCTGTAGTTTTCCTGTTCCGACAAAGGTTGTATGATGAGGCGCATTCATTTTTTGCGTGAACCGCTTAACTTCTTGCGCGCCGGCGGTATGCGCCAAAAATGCAAGCTCGTCCAAATATTCGGTCGTTTGCATTTCGGTTTGCAATTGGGTTACAATTCCCACAAGCACAGCGGTTTCTGTGCCTTCAGTTTTTTTTTTCTTTTCAATCATAAAAAAATTTAATGCGATGTGCAAAGATAACTATTTTCAAGTTTTTTACAAATTTCAAATAATTATTAAAAATCATTTTGTAGATTTGTAGAAAATAATCCTTCAATGATACGATATTTCAAACTCGCGGCAACACTGATGTTTAGTGTTTTTTTAATGGCAAACACCGGCTGCAAAGACAAAAACGCAGAAACCGGTCCGCTTGAAATTCCGGCAGAAGTAGGCTCAAATCAGGTTGTAGAACACTACGCTTACACACTGAGCTACAACGAATTGCACGAACAATCCGATTGGGTTGCGTATGAACTTACGAAAGCCGAAGCCGAATCGGAAGTTGTGTCGCGCGATGATAATTTTCGCGCCGACCCCGATGTAAGTTCAGGCAGCGCAGCGTTGGACGATTACAAATATTCGGGTTATGACAGAGGACATTTAATTCCCGCAGCTGACAACAAATGGTCGGAAACCGCTATGAGCGAAAGTTTTTTTCTGAGCAATATGTCGCCTCAATTGCACGAGTTTAACGACGGAAAATGGAAATATTTGGAATTTCAGGTGCGCGACTGGGCTATTTCTTACAGTAAAATTTACGTGGCAACGGGTCCTGTTTTGCGAACAGGCTTGCCTACAATCGGCGAAAATAAGGTTTCGATTCCTGAATTTTACTACAAAGTGATACTGGACGGAGAAACGACAAAAGCCATCGGATTTATTATGCCACACGTTGATATTCAGGACAGTTTTAAAAATTATGCCGTGAGTGTGGACGAAGTGGAAGCTCAAACAGGCATTGATTTTTTTCATTTTTTAGACGATGATACCGAAGCGCGACTGGAATCGACCTTAAACTTATCGGATTGGACATTTACATATTACAAATAATTGTGCATTTTTGTTGAAAAAAGATTTGTCTGACCAAAAAATATAACTACATTTGCACTCCGAAAATGCCTGAGTGGCGGAATTGGTAGACGCGCTGGTCTCAAAAACCTGTGATAGTAATATCGTGCCGGTTCGAGCCCGGCCTCAGGTACGAAAGCTGACAGAAATGTCAGCTTTTTTATTTTTATTGAGCATAAAAAAACGCCGCACATTTGATTGTAATGCGCGGCGTTTTTTTTGACGAGAAACAACGTTTACGAACGTTTCGGCGTAATTTTTTGTTTCAAGGCTTCCAATTCTGTTTGAATTTCGGCATCGCGTAAGTGTTTGTCAGCCAAATACAAATCGTCGGCGAGGCGGTCGAGTTTGGAGTATTCGGATTCCATGCTGTCCATTTTTAGTTTCATCGCCTCGAAACGGTCGTCCGGTGTGATGGGCGCATCGGTGTCTGTGGGTTTGGAGGCTTCGGCTTTTTCGTAATTTGCTTTCAGAAATGCGTATTCTTTTTCGTAATGCGCAATGCGTTCCTGCATGTCTTCAATGCTGTTTTTCAGGAAGTTAATCTTATCGTCGATGCCTGTAATTTGCGCCGTGAGGCTTGTCGATTTTTCTGCATACATGCGTTTCATGCCCAAGGCGTGCGCTGCGGCTTTCTCTATGGCTTCGGGATTTGCCGATTCGCGTCCGGCGGCTAAAATCTGCTCGGCTTTGCGCTCAAACTCGGCGATGCGCGTTTTGTATTCGAGCATATCTTTTTCGGAACGAATTTTAACTGCCTGAAATTCTGCCGTTTGCTGCATAAGCTCGGTTAGGTCGGCACGCAGGTTTTCGAGCGCGTCTTCAAATTCGCGGAGCGGATTGCCGTGTTTTTTGCGAAAACTGTTTACTTTTTCTTCGCCGATGTCGTATAATTTTTTGAAATAACTCATGTTACACTTTTTTTACGGATTTTGTGCCAAGATACAAAATTTCGCGCAGAATCTGATGTTTTTTTTGATAAAAAAAGAGGCTCATCTTGCGAGAGCCTCCTTTTGTATATGTCAGAATTGTGCTAAACTTTGAAAAACGGTATTGAGAGCGGATATTTCCAAGCTACACCGCTTCCGGCTTTGACAGCTCCGACTATCGGAAAAATCAAACTCAAAACCCCTACAATAATCAGAAGCGGAAGCCCGATAAGTAAGAGCGTGAGAATTGATGTTATTACGATGTAAATTGTTGAGCTGATTAGCCAATTTATAACATGTTTTCCGTTTGTATCGATAAATTTATTGGAATTATTCATTGACCACATTACTATTGGCAATGCCCAGCCCGCAACAGGTAAGATAAAGCCGGCAAATTGAGCAATGTGTAGAAACGAAGAAAACGAAGTTTCGGACATACCCCAATACTTTTGTTCTTCAGGTTGTTGCGGTGTTTGATTTTGTTCTTGATTTTCCATGATTATTTTACTTTTTTATAGGTTCCTGCGCCTGTTTTAGTTCCGCCCATACATGTTCCGTCTCCGTCATCCGTAATTTTTACTGAATTTTTTGAAAATGCAAATGTATATGCACAAGCGGATTCTGTATCTCTGTAAACACCATTATTCCCATCTCGAAAAAAAAGACCTTCAACTTCAGCTTCCCCACTGCCGTCTGCAGCAGACAAATTAAACATATATGAACCTCTGTCAAAAGCTTCTACTGTAAGAGATTTTACGGTAGAGGCTGTATTTGCTTCGTAAGTTCCGACAATTTCCCCGATAGATTCAACTTTACTGTCTGTTTTTTCTAATTTCTCAGTATCATGACTTTTTACAACCTTCATATCCACAATTTTCCATGCTCCGCCGAATGATTGCAAATAGAATTTTTGCTTAAATGTTTTGTCTCCGTTTACTTCATCTTGATACGTTACTTCGGCATAGATCATCTTTTTTCCGTTTTCGTCAACAGGAATATCCATCACCGTAGCTGTTGTTTTTACAATTCCGCCGAACGCTTTTGTTGATGAGAATTTTTCATAAGTGCCCCACTCCTCGTTCTTTTGATGCTCGTATGCTCCGGCATAATCTCTTTTTCCTAACTTTTCGAGGAACAGCCGCAACGCACCTTCGGGATTATTATCGCTGTAACTCAATCCGGTTACAATTGGTTCCGTGTCAACTGATCCGCTATCAGACGAATCGACCGAGCCGCAGCCTGCAAATGCTGCAAAAAGCAGTAATGTTGCAAAAAAATAGAGTTTTTTCATGTTTAATAGAATTTTTGTCTTTAGGAATTGTAAAGAAATAAAGTATACAGAATTGGCGTAGTAATTTTGTT
>DYSM01000379.1 GCA_020718265.1 Draconibacterium orientale
AAACAAACCATGATTAAACAGATTTGAAGTTTGATAGTTACACACGAGAATTTCATTTCGGCGGTTGCCTAAATTTTTGCGCTCGCCGAGATTGATTACTTTTAAATTATAGTTCTTTGCCAAATTTAAAATAATAGGATTGTCAAATTCTGAAATAGCAAATTTAATCCCGCTATTTACAAGCGTTTCAAAAAGGTCTTCCGTGTCTTTTTGTGTAAATTGGCAATCATCAGCATAATTATTAGCTGTTCCCAAATAAGGTGGGTCGGCATAAATAAAGACGCTATTTCTCTCTTTTCTAAAATCGTGAAAATGTATTTTAGGAATTACATCACGAAAATCGGCATTCATAAATTGAACGTCAAATATAAATTTGCTGGTTTTATCAATGTTTTCTAATAAAATTGATTTCGTATTTCCTAATTCAAATCTTAAAATTTCGCTTTTTCCTAAAAATCCAAAATTAGATAACATCAAAAATCTGATAGCCCTTTTTATCGGTTCAGTTTCCTTATTTTTTCGCCAAAAGTTAAACAAATCTTCGTGGACTGGCATATTATAAAACGCTTCTTCTAATTCGTTTTTATGATTAGATATGACGTTAAAAAGATTAAATACATCGCTGTCGCGGTCATTGCAAATGTTATACTTTGATTTTGGTTTGCTAAAAAACAGACCACCTGCACCAAAAAACATATCTATAAATAAATCATGTTTTGGAAAATAATCTAAAATATTTGTTGCTTTTACTACCATTTTTTTATTGCCTAAACGTCTTAATAACATCCTGATAAATGATTTAAAATTACACATAACATCAAACACAACGCCGTTATTCGAGGTATTTAGCGAAATCCGTTTTGGTGTCTAAATACTCTTCGTGTTCGTTTTTTAATGTTTTTTCTATTGTTTTTTTTGCTTTTTGTTCTTGTTTTTGATTCAATTTGTTTAAGTCCAAAACCGATTTTTCGAGACGGGCACGTGAGCGATTGTCTTTGTGCTGCCCGCGGCTGTCGGTGATGAGTGCCTTAGTGAGGGTATTTTCGATGCGGGCATCGTTTAGTATTTCGTTTACGGCTTCGTTTGTTTTTCGAGTAAAATCTGTTATTTCCTCTTCCAAAGAGTCGTTGTATTGTTGTATTTTTAACAACTCATCGGAATCGCCTATTTTGCGGTCGGCTAGTGCCATGGGTTGTATGTATTTTTCGGTGAGCATAAATTTGAGCGTACCTTCGCTGTTTACTGCCAATACTTTGTTTGTGTCGCCCTGTATGTATTTCAATGTCCAATCGGTATTGAATCCTTTTAGTCTGAAATTCATATCAAATGAATCGAAACATTTATCCTCGCCTAAGATTTTGCAATGAATACCGGAAGGAGTCAAGCGGTTGGTAAAGCCAGTAGTCTCGCCAAACAAATCGAACAATTCTAACTCGGTCATTTCGCTTTTGCGGGTAATGTCCATGCGTTCGTAAGCTTTACGGTAAGCCGCTATTTTTACTTTGCGCTCTGCTTCCATTATCATGTGCAATTGCTGAACTACACCTTGATAGTCGGGAAATAATGGTTTGTTGCGGTTGATTGCCTCCGTATTGGGTTGATTCTTTTTTGCACTGGTGATACCAAAGCCAGACCAATTAGGTTGCAATTGCGCAAACTGCTTATTGATGTATTTGAAATACGGCTCAATAGCCTTTGCTTTTGCGTTTTTGACACGAGCCGGAGTGTAATGCACCGAAAAGGCTGTGTAAAGCGGTGTAAGAACACCTTTTCCATAATGGTCGGATTGCAATTGGTAGGGTTTCAAATACGTACCAAACAATTCCTTAGTGTGTACAATCGCATTGTGAATTGCCTGACGTATTAAGTGCTGATTCTCATGCGTACCGATAGCGTAGCCTATAGGATACTTCACACTGGCATCTAAGACCACCACAATGGTAGGGCGATTATGATACGAAGTAAATGTTTTGCCTTTTGCATCGGATTCGGTTTTTTGAAATAATAATTCAGCGTCCCAACCGTCCAAAGTCCAATAGTACATTGCGGCTGTGGGGGCGCTGCGCTTAACTTGCATGGTTTGAGTGTTGCGAAATTCGGTTAAACCCCTGCGACCTACGGTAATAAGGGTACCGTTTTTTTCTTTGCGGTTGGACACTGTACCCGCAGTAATTGTTTTCCAGCCTAACGGTTTGGCAAATAGATTGTACAGATTTGCTATTTGCGAATTGTCCAAATTGTTGTTGTGCATCATCAATTTGTTCAAAGTAGCTTCTTGCTCTTCTAATACTGTTTTGGATGCGGAATTGTTACCTATGTTTTTGTGTACAAGGCTTTCGTACCCTTCCAAAACGTAACGATCGTACTTGGTACGCAAACGCTTGGTGTTGATAGGCAAATGGTGAGGGTATTCGACGGTATCTAAGGTTTTAATATCTTCGTTGAAATAGTTCCAAATAACTCCCATTGTTTTGCCTATCATTTTAAATTGCATCGAACGGCGATTGTTCAAGATGTGTGTAATTGCATCGAATATCCAAGCTGTAACCATGTATTCCCTTTGGCGTTCGGGTACAATGTAACTGCCATCGGGCTTAGTGTAGCGAGAAAAGAAATCGGCTGAAATGCTATCGGTAGCAATGGTACGCTCTATTAAATTGCGCTTTGCCAATTTGTAGGGATTTGCGCCTAAGCGTTCGATTATCTGTTCTTGCATCGAAACATCTAAACGGTCGAATACTACCATCGCTGGTTTACCGGG
>DYSM01000380.1 GCA_020718265.1 Draconibacterium orientale
TTAACTAAATTTTTCATTATGTTTTTTGTATCGTTAAGTTCTTTTTGCATGGTTTTATTGTCGCTCATAATTTCATCGTTCACAAAATGCTGCATTATAAAATCTAAAATTATTGCGAAATCATAAGGTAATTTGTTCGCCTTGGCGATGCGCACAAAGCGTAAAAGCATCGTTTGTGTCATTTCGAACGAAACGGTAAATTCGTCACGCCCGAAAAATTTTGCATTGCTTTTTTCTTTAGGATATTTTTCTTTGTAAAATTCGCGGCTTAATCCTTTGGTTTTTATGTTGATATCGACAATTTTGACAACCGTTTTCGTTTTTTCAAGCTCTTTGAATCGTTCAACTTCGTTCGGGGTGGCATATCGGCACGAAAACCTATCTTGATAATGTTGTGCATTTTCAAAATTGTATCTGTAAACCGTATGCCGTTTGAAGTTGATGACAACGTCGCCCGCTTGAATTTCCCAAATCATGGTGCTGTGTCGGTTAAGAAAAAAAATCGTTATTTGTGCTTTGTTTGTCCTATCTGTGTCAAAATCATTGTTTTGCACAAATAACACCTTTTACATTGTGAATTGAACCGGAATATTATAAAGAACCAATTCGGAAACTACAGGCACATTTTTATCACCGGACGGCACATGAAATATCTGCTTTTTATGGTCAAACCGATAACCTGCATCTTTAGCTCGTTGGATTAATTCCGGAAAATCATGCTGTGTAAGAATGCGTTTTGTGATTTCTATTGCTTTGGTTAAATTGTGAGTTGAAAAGTTTTGTTGAATTTCATTGAGTGCCGTAAAAACGCTTCTGTAATACGTTTCGTGCTGTTTTTCAAGCTCTGTTTTTGTAGTTTGCACTTCCAACTCGGATTGCGCTCGAAACTGTTTTCGGATTGTTTCGGTTTTTTCCTGATACTCTGCTTCAAGTTTTGTTTTGCGTTTTTTGAAATTCTGTTTGAACAATTCGGCGCAAATATCAATAATTTCGCTTTTTTCCAAAATCAAAGCATCCAATTTTTTTTGCTGTGATTTAGTTAGTTTTTCTTTGGCTTGAATCATCGAAATTTTCCAATCAAGTGCTTGTATTTTTTCTATTATTTTCATGTGTAAAAAATTTTTAATGTTTAAAAAATTCGGCGGAGGGCGAACCGCCGAAAACCTTGCATGTTTGTCTGATTTCTGCCCTATCCTATGACTGTACAATATTTCCGTTTGTGTCGAATTTTCCAATTCCGACTGCTTGCATTGCTCTGTAAACAGTTTTTACCGTGCCGGCGCTTTTGTAAACTGCGCCGTTTGCATCGCTGATAATTTTGTTTACGGTTTGGTTTGTAAGCGGATTTTCGTTTACGTTATTCTTCACAATTGCCCGAACAATTTTACCGTGTTTTTTAAAATAATCATCGCCGTAAGTGTTCGGATAACTGATAAGTTGCGCGTTTTTGTGCGTTTTGTTTTCAAAACTGTTTTCAGTATTGAAACCGCCGACTTTTACGGGCTGTTTTTTTTCTTTGCGGTCGGGCACGGGCTGTTTTTCGCTGTTTTGTCGGCGTTCTTCGCGCTGATATTTCTCTTCCGACAATTCTTTGTTTACACGGCGGTCGAGTTCCTCAAGGCTTAATTCTTGTTCGTTTCCGTTGGATAAACCTCTGATATACGTTTCAAGTTTCGCGGCTATTTGCTTTTGATGCAACGTTTCATAATCTTCGACAAAGCTCATATTTTGGTCAATACGGTTCATGCTGTTTATGTAGCCGCTCATCGCGTGTTCTGCCGAACGCAGTTGAGAACGTTCCGTTAAAAATTTCATATCTTCGTTGATAACGCTGTCTTTTGCTTCCTGCATTCTTACATTGGTTAAAAAAAACATCAAAATTGCCGTAAACAACAGATTGAAAAACATTACAAATGCCATGATTCCGTGATATTTCTTTGCTTCGGCGTGCATTTCACTGCGGTTTGCTTTTAATTTATTTTCATACCCGGAGTTCAACTCCAAAAGTTCTTTATCCAAATTTGAATACAGCGTATCTTTTTGATTTCCAAGTTTTCGCACGTCTCGCAATTGCCCGGCGGTTAAGTGTGTACGCTTGCCTTCAGACCAGCCTTGAGGATTGCGCTCAATGCGTTCGATGCGTGAATCTACATCGGCAACAAGAGCGACGTATTTTGTTTCAATCGCTTTGCGTTCGGTTTCTTTGGTTCCGACTAAGCCTTCAGTATTGTCTTTGTTGGCTGCTTGCCGTTGTGCAAGTCCGTTTGTAGTGGTATAAAAGCTTGCACCATAGAAAATTACACTTGCAAGAAAAAAGAACACAACTTTTTGAAACCGCTTGCGAAATGTGAATTTGAACATTTTTTTGAGCACGAAAGCGGCGACAATCTCCAGCCCGATGCCCAAAACGAGGGCAATAATGACAGTGAGCTCGTGCGATTTTACGGCGGGGAGTAAGCCCTGATAAAAGTAGCTGTAGCTTGCTAAACCTGCCAAAACTATCGTAAACCAGCGCAAAAAGGCAACGGCGGGTATAAATTTGGAATACTCTTTTTTGTCGGGGTGGAGGGTAATTTCTTTATTTGCCGACTCAACTATTTTTGTGGAAACATCCAACGAATCTAAAAATTTCATAACTTTGCATTTTAAATGATTAATATTCAACTTTTAGCCCTTGCGATTTGCACTCGCAGGGCTATTTTTTTTTATGCCCAATGCACGCCTTTGTCGCGTTTCACTTTGCGGGTTTGGTTTTTG
>DYSM01000381.1 GCA_020718265.1 Draconibacterium orientale
AGAAATTTTGGTATATTTTAAAGTAGTTCAACGAGTTAAGAGTTTTCTTACAAGCACTACATAATGTAGCAACAAAAAATCGAAAAAATATCAGCTATATTATTGATATTCAGTGTTTTAGCTGGTTAGGTTGCGTTATAACCTCGTAAAGTAGAATTATATTAAACCAAATATACATTATTACATTTTTAATTTCTAAAATATAGATTTACAATGCTTTATATTCTGTTTTCTGTAATCTAGTATAAACAAAACGCCCGAAAGCTAAGAACTTTCGGGCGTTTAATTCAATGTAAAACTGCTTATTTGCCTATGCGCATTTTGTAGAACGAACGATATACAAAATACAATGCAGTTGCAAAGAATACCAAACCTACATACGGTGCAATTGACCTAAACTCTTCGGCAATAGCTATTTCCATAGCCAACAGTCCGAACAAGGTTGTAAATTTGATAATCGGATTCAAAGCTACGGATGAGGTATCTTTGAACGGGTCGCCCACGGTGTCGCCGATAACGGTGGCATCGTGCAGCGGAGTGCCTTTCATTTTCAATTCAACTTCTACCACTTTTTTGGCATTGTCCCATGCGCCGCCGGCGTTAGCCATGAAAATGGCTTGGAACAAACCGAACACGGCTATCGAAATTAAATAACTCACAAACAGCGCGACAGGTGCATACGCTTGTAATTTTTCAGCCGCACTTGCATCGGAGCTTACGGTTGTCGGTGCTGAGAAGAATGCGAATGCCAGCGCAAACGAGAACACAGCTACGAAAATGTTGAACATGCCTTTTTGTGCATATTGTGTGCAGATTTCTACAACTTTGGTGGATTTTGCAACATCGGCTTTCTTTTCAGCACCTACTTCGAGGTTGATATTTCTGCGAATATATTCAACGGCACGATATGCGCCCGTAGAAACGGCTTGCATGGATGCGCCTGAGAACCAATACACTACTGCGCCGCCGAGAATGAATCCGAGAATTGAGAACGGATTAAGCAGGTTCAGAATCGTTTCGGGTTCAACGCCGAGTGTGGATTTTATAACCAAAATCAAAGAGAAAATCATGGTTGTAGCACCTACAACTGCCGTTCCGATGAGTACGGGTTTTGCGGTAGCTTTAAAGGTGTTGCCTGCGCCGTCGTTTTCTTCCAGATATAGTTTCGATTTTTCAAAATCGGGTTTGAAACCGAAATCGCGTTCAATTTCTTTGGATATATCTTTAACATCTTCAATCAGTGAGAGTTCGTAGATAGATTGTGCGTTGTCGGTAACCGGTCCGTAGCTGTCCACGGCAATGGTAACAGGTCCCATGCCGAGCATACCGAACGCTACCAAACCGAATGCAAAAATTGACGGATACATCATTAAATCGCTGAGTCCGAACGTGCTGGCGTAATATGCGCCGAGCATGAGCACAAAGAACACCATACCTTTCCAGAACGCGCTGAAATTTCCGGCAACCAAACCCGACAAAATCGTGAGCGATGCGCCGCCTTCTTTGGAGGCTTCCACAATCTCTTTGACATGTGTGGACTTCGGACTTGTAAACAGTTTCGTAAACTCAGGTATCAAAGCCGCGCCAAGCGTTCCGAAGCTGATAATGGTTGAAAGAATCCACCATAAATCGCTGTTTCCGTTCAATTCCGGAATGAGCACATAACTTGCTGCAAACGTTACACCAATTGACAAAATGGACGTTATCCAAACTAAATTGGTCAGCGGTTTCTCAAAGTCCATGCTTTCTTTGCCTGCATATTTTGCTTTACTGAGCATTCCGTTTATGCCGAATGCCACTACAGAGGTGATAATCATCAAGATACGCATCACAAATATCCAAACTAACAAATTGGTTTGAACATCAACGCCGGTAACGGCAAGCAGGATAAATGAAATCAAGGCAACGCCCGTAACACCGTAAGTTTCAAAGCCGTCTGCTGTCGGTCCGACAGAGTCGCCGGCATTGTCGCCAACGCAGTCGGCAATTACGCCGGGATTGCGCGGGTCGTCTTCGCCGATTTTGAACACGACTTTCATTAAATCCGAACCTATGTCAGCAATTTTCGTGAAAATACCGCCGGCTATACGCAGCACCGAAGCTCCGAGCGATTCGCCGATAGCAAATCCGATGAACGAAAATCCGGCATATTCGCCCGGCACAAACATCAGAATCACAAGCATCATTATCAATTCAACGCAAATAAGCACAACGCCGATGCTCATTCCGGCATTGAGCGGAATATTTAACAATTTGAGCGGATTTTTTTGGAGTGATGCAAACGCCATTCGCGAGTTCGCAAGTGTGTTCATACGGATACCGAACCAAGCCACGGCATACGAGCCGAGAACTCCGACAACCGTCCAACCCAAAATCATGAGCACAATGCCGACTCCGAGCGATTCGCCGTCTTTGCCTTCAACCAAAAAGCCGAAGTATGCCGCAACTGCCGTGCCGATAAACACGAAAAGTATAGCAAGAAATTTACCTTGTTGCTTCAGATACGCTTTACTTGTGTCGTAAATGACTTTTGCAACATCGAGCATGGATTTATGCGCGGGCAGATTCTTTACTTTCATAAATTGAAACAACCCGAACAACAAACCCAAAATTGTAACCGCAAAGCCGGAATACAAAATGGTTTGCTCTTTGATTAAATCCGGAATAGCCAAATCGGCTTCGCCGGCAAAGCTGAACACGGGCAAAGCCGTCAGCAGCATCAGTGTTAATAGAACTTTTTTATTCATATC
>DYSM01000039.1 GCA_020718265.1 Draconibacterium orientale
TAAAATATTTTCAAAAACACTGATAATCAAGCATATAGTTTGTTTAGCTAAAATACAACAGGCTTTTTAGACCGGACTCATAAGATGTTACCAGCAATAAAAATACGACAAATTGAAACAGAAAAAATACATAAACCAAAATTTGACTACTGACCAAAACTTAACTATATTTGCATAAAAAACGGTTGAATATATGATTAGTAAAAAACCAGCATTATTTGGTCTAAATAACAGCAATCGTGATTTTTCCAGCAAAGATAGTTGGGGTAAAAATCAATTTAATTCTTCATTCCCTGCGGCACTTGCATGTTATATGCACAGTAAAAGTATTAATCCTGTTTACTTAATTCTTGACGATAAAACAGATGTTAAACATACTAAAATTTCTGTAAATGAATTATTTGGTATTAATCCATTATCACCAGAGATATTTTTTGCTTTTGAGAGTGATTTTACCCCATTTCAACATTTAGTTGTTGGCAATATTCCAAGAATTGATTTAGTTACTCAAAATTTAAATTCTGGAAATTGCTTAAAATTATTAGAAGTAAAATTAACTGCATTGCCTGATAATTCTACTTGTGATTTAACCGATGACAAGTTTAGTAGTGAAATTGTTATTCGACCGGATACAATTATATATCTTGCATTAAGTATTATTCAAACGTTAAAAAACACAAATCAAATAAATGATTTCATTGGAAATAAATTTGATAAAATCAAAGATTGGACAGAAGGCTTTGAAGTAATGCCATATATTCCTAAAATGATTGAATTTATTGACAATCTTTTTTTAGCAAATTTAAATAAACAACAACCACTTGTCTTACAACCTGTATGGAAAACGCTTGGGAAATCACCTAAATTAGCCGATAATTGTTTAGATATATTTGTTTGGTCAGATTTTGCGCTTTCACGTTTATTTGTAAATGTTGGAAAAACTGAACTTACTACTGAAAACAGAATAACAAGACAATTGCGTTCTATTGTTTGGCTAACAAAAATGTTGTTAGATTTCAATAAAAATCAACGAATTAATTATAGAGCAATAATTGATGAATTATCTTACAATACAAAAAATGATAAAGCATTTTCTGTAACAGGCTCTTTGACTTACCCATATTTGAATTCACCGGAATTAACAAAACCCCGTATTCACAAATCGGAAATTAAAAATATTATTCTAAACGGCGGACATTTATTATTAAGCCCTGAAAGACGTTTTGACGCTATTATTTACAATTCACCTGATTTATTTCAATAATTATGAGAGTATTAGATTTATTTTCAGGTTGTGGCGGACTTTCGCTTGGATTTCAAAACGCAGGATTTGAAGTTGTTGCCGCCTTTGATAATTGGAAACCCGCAGTTGAAATTTATAAAGCAAATTTTAACCATGAAATAATAGAATTAGACTTATCAAAAATTGATAATTACGATATATTTAAAAATTATAAACCGGATATAATTATTGGCGGACCACCTTGTCAAGATTTTTCAAGTGCCGGTAAACGTGATGAAACTAATGGACGTGCTGATTTAACATTAAATTATGCAGATATTATTTCAAATGTTAAGCCTTTTATGTTTGTTATGGAAAACGTGGAACGGATAACAATTACTAAAACGCTACAAAGAGCCAAAGAAATATATAAAATTTGTGGTTATGGTTTGAGTTCAATTGTTTTAGATGCAAGTTTGTGTGAAGTTCCACAACAAAGAAAACGCTTTTTTCTTATTGGTATTCTGAACGGAAAAGATGATGAAATTGAATACTATTTGGAAAAAAATCAAGCAAAAAAATCTATGTCAATATTTGATTATTTGGGAAATAGTTTGGAAATAGAACATTATTACAGACACCCAAGAAGTTATATGCGACGTGGAATTTTTAGTATATATGAACCAAGTCCAACTATTCGTGGTGTAAATAGACCAATACCAAAAACATATCAATTTCACGAAGGCGATACCTGTAAAGAGATTGACAAGGTAAGACCTTTGACAACGCTTGAACGAAGTTATATACAAACATTTCCAAAGGAATTTAAGTTTTTTGGTGCTAAAACAGATTTAGAACAAGTAATTGGAAATGCTGTTCCCGTAAAATTGGCTGAATATGTAGCAAATTGCATAAACGAATATATTAAAGATAGAGAAAATAATGCAATTAAATCAAAAGTAAAAAAACAGTCTTTTGCACCAATGCGTTTATTATTTGATTTCGATGATAATCTAACGTGTGTTGATAATTCAAAGAAAAAATATGCTACGGGAAAAAATAAATAAAATGCCGGTAATCGAGTAGCGAGAGGATAGGCTTTCACCTATCCTCCGCGCTCTCACACCACGTAGCGTACCGCCCGGTACTACGCGGTTCCCCGAAAAAGAGCTACACGAGAGGTTTGATATCCCGTTTCGCTTTCCGAACATTACTCCATGAGACCGTGGCACTTGCGCGCTGCATCTCTTGGCATCGGAATTTCGGAGTTCAGTCCGCGCTGAGCGAAGTTTGTAAATCGCTTTACATTTTAGGCAGTTTGTAAAGCCGCGCGACAGCGCAATTTGTGCGCGATTTGTGTATATATTGTTCATCTTTGCGTTCGGTTATGTGCTTACAAGTGTTTGCTTGCGGAGCAAAGATAGAAAAAATCTATCGAAAATAAAACGACAAAGTTGCAAACTCTGCAGAGCCACTTGATTTTAAAGACACTACAAAAGGCAGAGCGAAACGTTTCGCGGACAGGTATCTAACGTCTAATATCTGATGTCTTCCAAAAAAAACGAAACCGCCCGAATTTGCATCGGGCGGTTTTTATTTTTCGAAAATGTATGTGGAAACGCAGGGCTAGTGCGTGAAATTTGCTACATCTTTCGGGTTGTGTTTGTGTTTGAACAGGAACACGAACAACACCGCAACCACAAGCGCGTAAGCCGCAAACGTGAGCCAGATGTTGTGCCAGTCCCAAGTTTTGTCGGCTAAAGTGAAGTATTTTTCAATAATAACGCCGCTCACAAACGCGCCGATAATGGTTCCGAAACCGTTGGTCATCATCATAAATAAACCTTGCGCACTTGCGCGAATTTTTGGTTCTGTTTGGGTTTCAACAAATAACGAACCTGAAATATTAAAGAAATCGAACGCCATACCGTACACAATACACGAGAGAATGATCATCCATAGTCCGCTGTCGGGATTGCCGAACCCGAACAATCCGAAACGCAACACCCACGCAACCATACTGAAAATCATAACGTTCTTTATACCAAAACGTTTCAGGAAAAACGGAATGGTGATAATAAACAACGTTTCCGAAATTTGAGAAATCGACATGATAATGGTTGAATATTTTACCACAAACGAGTCGGCATATTCGGGAAAATGTTTGAAATCATCGATAAAACGGTCGCCGTACATGTTTGTGAGCTGCAACGATGCGCCGAGTAACATTGAGAAAATGAAGAAGATAGCCATTTTGTAACTGCCGAACAATTTGAAGGCTTCCAAGCCGAACAATTGTACAAACGATTGATTTCCGACAGCCTTTTGTTGCGGCGGACATTTCGGCAAGGTGAACGAATAAATACCCAAAATTAAAGACGCAGCAGCAGAAATGAAAAACATATTTTCGCTTGCCTTGTTGCCGGTCAGGTTCGTTATCCACATGGCGGCTATGAAACCGACTGTACCCCAAACACGTATGGGCGGAAAGGATTTTACAACATCCATACCGGCGGTTTTTAAAGCATTGTAAGCTACAGTGTTCGTGAGTGCAATGGTTGGCATATAAAAACTCATGGCAACGAGCATGACCCAGAAAAACGTGGTCGGGTCGTCCACAAACGGGAATGAGAACACAGCCGCGCCGCTCAAAATATGTAAAATTCCGTAAAGACGTTCGGCATTTACCCAACGGTCGGCAATGATACCGGTAATTGTAGGCATAAACAAGGATGCTATACCTAATGTCAAAAATACTTCGCCAAATTCCGTCGGTCCCCAGCCTTTTGTGCCGAACCAATAATTGGCAATGGTAATAAGCCACGCGCCCCACACAAAAAATTGCGTGAAATTCATCAAAGTTAATCTAAATTTCAATCCCATGTCTGTATCTTTATATTTTCAAAGTGTAAAAATAGAAAAAATATTTACTACAAACCAAGAAATATCCGCTCCGAATGTCGTTGAACATACATTTCGTCCGATTTTCTTCGTTTTTCACTATCAATACGTTGCCCGCCGGACGGACTGTTTGCAAACGTTCGCATAAATTTGTCTTTATGAAAAATCCTGCCGATATAAATTTCCGAAAACGACTTGCGCTGAATCTTCATAACAAATACGTGTCTGTGGAAGCGGAGTTGCACGAACTTAAATATTTATTTTGGGAATGTACCCTGCGATGTAACCTCTCGTGCCTGCATTGCGGCAGCGATTGTCGCACAAGTTCCGAAATCCAAGACATGCCGATTGCTGATTTTCTGCGCGTTACCGAACAATTGAAACAACATTACAATCCGAACAAACTCATGATTGTGCTCACAGGCGGCGAACCTTTAATGCGCCGCGATTTGGAAGAATTTGGTTATCGAATATCCGAACAAGGCTACCCGTGGGGCATGGTAACCAACGGTTTAGCCTTAACCGAATCTCGATTCCGCGCCTTGCGCCACGCCGGCTTAGGCTCCATGACCGTGAGTTTCGACGGCTTTGAATCCGAACACAATTGGCTGAGAAACAATGCCGTAAGTTTCAGCCGAGCCGTTGCTGCTATAAAACTCATGGTTGCCGAACCTGAATTTGTGTACGATGTCGTAACGTGCGTGAACCCAAAGAATTTCAGCCGTTTAGCCGAATTTAAAGAATTTCTCATTTCGCTCGGCGTAACACATTGGCGCATCTTCACAATTTTTCCGACAGGTCGCGCAAAAATAAACGACGAACTCAAACTTTCCGATGCGCAGTTTGTTGAATTAATGGAATTTATCAAAACAACACGCAAAGAAAAACGCATCAATCTCTCATACAGTTGCGAAGGTTTTTTGGGAAGTTACGAAAACGAAGTGCGCGACGGATTTTTCTTTTGTCGTGCGGGCGTGCACATCGCATCCGTGTTGGCAGACGGCTCCGTGAGTGCGTGCCCGAATATCAACCACAGTTTTATTCAAGGCAATATCTACCAAGAAGATTTTTGGAATATCTGGGATAACAAATTCAAAAACATGCGCGAACGTGAATTTACAAAGTCGGGTATTTGCTCAAACTGTTGCGTGTACGACTGTTGCCGCGGCAACGGCATTCACTTGCATGAAAGCGAAACAAGCGGCGTGCAAGTATGCCATTACAACAAACTTTTGCCAAAATAACTTGGTTTTTAGACAGAAAAATACGATATTTGTAAAAAAAATCAGAATGAGTTTAACTTTAACATATAACGCAATTGACAAATATTTTGGATTTATGAAATATTTAGATTTTGAATCGAAACAAAAAATGATTCATCGTCTTTCCGAACCGACAAAGTCAGAAACAAAACAGCCCAAAGCCATACAAGAATTGTTCGGAGCTTGGGACGATGAGCGCGACAGTTACGAAATTATATCTGAAATAAAAGAAGCGCGCGTAAACAAAATCGAAACTATTGTTTTCTGATGAACTATTTGCTTGATACAAATATATGTATTCACTTTTTTAGAGGTAAATACAATTTATTCAATAAATTCAACGAAGTCGGTTTCGAGAATTGTGCGATATCTGAAATTACGTTAGCCGAACTTGTTTTTGGAGCAGAAAACAGTTCTAATCCGCAAAAGAATCATAAAATTTTGGAACAGTTTATAGAAAACATCACCATCATTCCTATTTTCGATTCAATTAAAAAATACGGAACAGAAAAAGTGAGATTACGAAAACAAGGCGTTATGATTAGTGATTTTGATTTGTTGATTGGGTGCACCGCCGTTGAAAAAAACATGATAATGGTCAGTGAAAATACATCGGAATTTATTCGTATCAAAGATATTCGACTTGAAAATTGGGTTACGAGAGAGAATTAAATTCGGCAAGTTATGATACCAATTTCTAAAAAAAATATTAAATCATGACAAAATCAGTTCGCCATAACTATTTAAAAGTGCTGAGTTTCGTGCTGGCAACGGTCGGCATGTTGGTCGGATTTTCGCAAAAAGTAATTGCGCAATACGGCGCACCGATGGTTCGATTTTTGCTCAAAGGCACAATTTATGCGCAGAAGACGCAGCAAACTGTGCCCGATATTTTTGTCGGCAGAAACACGAGCGGCGACAGCGTATTCTCCGACCAAGAAGGCAAATTTGCATACCGAACCGAAGTCGATTGGGGCACCGAAGAAATTCATGTGTTTGCAAAAGATATTGACGGAAACAGAAACGGTTTGCTGAAACCTGAGCTTGTATCAGCAAAACTAAGCAGAAGACCCGACACAGTGCATGTCGATTTCTTTTTGAAAGCAGAAGAGACAATTCAATCCATAATCCGAAAAAACAAAATTCCGACTTCGTACAAAGGAAAAGATATACATTACGACCAAATTCTTTACATGGAAGACTCAAATTTCGGAGCATTTTATACAACTTCGCCAGCCGACAGCGCATCTGCAACTGTGTTCGTAAATAAAAAGCAACTGAAAGATAATGCGTTATATTCAGAATATTTGAATTTTGAGATAGCTTTGGATGAAGATGTCAATTACATGTTTTTTGAGCTAAAATCTGCAACGAACAGCACTTTGCAGCAAAAATTTAATTTCCGAAACGAACATGAATATTTAGATTTGAATTTTCAGACGAATACAAATTACTATCATGGTTTGATTCTTGTGAAACTGACACCTAAAAGTAAAAATTAAAATGAAATTAGCAAACTTGTTTAAAATTACCACAATACTTCTGACTGTAGTCCTTTCTGTGTCATGCAGAACTAGCTCGAAACATCAATCCAACACAATGAAAAAGAACAATTTAGAACTCTCTGAACGCAACAAACAAAGTTCGCCCGACGGCAAAACCATTTTGTATGCCGAAATCGTGCAACACGAATTTACGACGAAAGGCGCACGCGGCACGGGCATTATGGAATACTATTTGCGCTGCTCGGTGCAAGATTATTTTATCAAATTTTGCGAAAGTGCAGTTACCGAAACCGAAATTTCAACCTATTTCAACGCCGAACGCATGACGAACCCGATAACTGTGGAGGCGGAAATACGCGACGGTTCTTGGGATATGTGCGACGATGTTCAAGTTCAAAGTCGCACCGGAGAATACGTTGTGATTAAGGCGATTGTGAAGAAATAAATGTTCTAAAAAATCAATTCTTTCTTGAATTAACAATCATTTTGCGTATGTAAACCTTCCCTAAAGCTGTTTTTACAGAAACGAGATATATCCCGTGTACAAGTTCTATGTTAATCTTATCTGAATTTGTTATTCCCAACAATCGCCCTTGTATGTCGTAAACGCAGATATTAGTTATTTGTTCATCCGTGTGCACTTCGAGTATATTATTTTTGACAATAATTTTTAGAGACTGCTCTGTATTTTCTGTTTGTGTAACAGTGGATGAATAGTAGTGCGTAAATACCTCATCAATCACAAATTCTGAACCATTCCAAACGTAACTTATTATGCCGGTCTGTTTGTTCGCATTTTGGATGTTATCAAAAACAAGCATATCCGTAAGTTCGTATTGGTATGGGATGACTAAGTCTGCATACTGAACAGTGTAATCATAATTATATGAATTTTGATACTCGCCTACCCATTCTCCATTTTCAAAACGGTAAGCAGTTTCACTTTCAATATTATAGCCATTTCCAAAATAGGATGTTCGTTTATAGGCAGTTGTCCATGTTTGTGTTTGGGGATTGTATGAGAACGCTTCAAAATAACTCAAATTTCCCATTTCATCGTAAGTAAAGTTATCAACTTTAAAATAATTTACCCAAAAGTTCTCTGCTGAGTTCCAGACATATAGTTCGGCTAAATCAAATTTAGTTTCTGTTTCATAAGTGTAAAACGACTGTAAATAAGGTATCCATGTGTTATTTTCCCACGCATTGAGAACAATGCTTTCGGGCTTACCTGCCGTTGTGTAAGTTGCCGTCATTAACAACAACGGAATATATTCAGTTTCGTTCCATTCGTACTGTGTTACCGCCGTAATGTTACCGTTCGAATCGTGTTCAAAATCATCTAACTTTTTGAGCGAAACATTTGAGTAAGCATCGTAAGTTACTTCTGTTATTAATGAAATATTGTCGTTTTCGTCGAAAGTATAATCTTCCTGAGATTTAAGTCTGTGTTCAAAAGAACTCACTTCGTAAACAGAAGTTCTGAAAATATTCAAATTTTCATCGTAAGTATAAATACTTTTTGATTTGTCCGACAACGTACTGTCCATTTTTTCTAATGCTTCTGACTTAGTTTTTGCATTTAATGGTTGTTTGACAACAAAATCGGGACCACAGGTGAGAAATGAAAACTTGTCAGTAAAATCGCTTAAAAACATAGACTTATAAGTTTGGGCACTAACAACTTGTAAGGTCAAACCCTGAAGAAAAAAACTTAATGTCAACACCAAATAAAATCGTTTCATAATTTATTTTTTTTAATTTTTGGGGAATTATTTCCGTTACAAATATACAATTTTTTTATTAATTCTACTTTACGAAGTTAAAAAGATATCTGAAAGAGCTTTTTATAAGTTCGTAAAGTAGAATTAAGGAACTTTGTATAAATTTCTTTTTTCATCAAAGCATTTCAATAAACTTCCACTGTTCTTTTTTTGTAAATTCCAACAAGTTACACAACTTTCCAATAATACGCCAACTTGCGACGTAAATGAAGGTTGTTAATTGAGTCTATTTTGAAAATTCTCTATCTTATTTTTATAAACGCTGAAGAAAAGCCTCATGCGGCTTTTTATTCATTTTCAATTTATTATCTTTCAATTATCAGTTTATCGTCATCGGCTATTGAGTATAATTTATAAACCAAATCATTTAACTCTAATTCTGATGATTTTATTCGACGAATTAATTGTTGTTTTTCCGGCAATCCAAATTGCTTTATATCAACACGATGTCGCTTACAAACATCAATAATCCAATCTTCAAGTTTTATTTTCAAAACACAAACAACATTGCCGGAATTATCCGTAAACCGCTTAACTCCTTCAACTTCAGTATCAAATTTTAAACTTCGTTCGTAAGAAGTTACGGCAACACTTAAGGGATCTTCATCTACCAAGGCGAGTAAATTCTCATTTTGTTGTAAGTAGCTCATTACCCTCGATTTACCTTGATGATGTGTGATATGTTTTTTCCCGAAACCAAGTTTTGAAACCAACAACTCGTCCGGTTTACACTCTACATGAATGTTTTTCATAAGCTCAGAATTTTTTCAAAGTTGAAAAACACATCACTGTTCAAATTTAAAATTTCGCCGATTTGTTCGGTATTCAAGACCGTAATTTTAGTTTGAAAATCAATCATTTGAGAAATAATCACGTTAATATTGTCCGAGCTTGATTTTTCAATCAAATTAAGCAATAAATACGGATTGTGGGTTGTGATAAAAAATTGATTTGTTTCGTCAAGCGCAATGCGTTCGGCTAATTGCTTCGTGTAAGGCGGAAATGTGTTTGTTTCCGGTTCATCGAACAACAAAACCGAATTTCGATTTGTTTTCATTGCAAGTGTATAAAATACAATGCGTTGCAAGGTTTCAGATAATGTAAAATACGAATAGCTGTATATTTCGTCGTTTGTGATTTTACTTGCGAGTATCTCATTTTCAGTCGGTTTCAAAGTTAGATTCAAACCTTTTGATTTAAAAAATTCGGAAACCCACTTCTTATATTCGGAATTTGCCAGCAACAACGACGGTAAATTTTCGCCGAACGGCACTGCCAAATGCGGCATATATCCAGTTTCAAACTTAAATAATCGCCTAAATTCGTAATATTTTACCTCTGTTGCCCCAATTGTTCTGTTTTGTATGGTGCCATCGTGGTAAATATAAGCCGAACCTTTGCCTTCGTTTAAAGTAAAATCAAATCTGTTTTCAATCGCTCCGTCTTCTCTGACTGCATACTTTAATTGAGTAATATTTCTATCTGTCAAAACATCAATCGGTTGATTTATATCAAAATCAAAAAATAAATCGCCGATGGATCTGTATCTAAACATATCCTGGTTTAGTTTATACGGACCAAACGCATTCTGACTTTTCAGTGCAAGTGCTTCTATTATGTTACTTTTTCCGCTGTTCGGCTCACCGATTATCACGTTCAACTTCTTACAGTTAAACGCTATATCTTTAATGGATTTGAAATTTTTAATACGAAGATTTTGTATCATTTTGTCAAACAATAGTTACGAAACAAAGATATGCTAAAAACCATGTTTTTACAAAAAAATATTCGCAAACAGTTTCTATTCTATAACATTTTCAGTTGCCGATGTCGGAATTAGTTCTATTTTTATACGATATTTTGAAATTTCATTTCTGATGTCTAATATCTAATATCTATAAAAATCATGGGCAAAACATTTGTAGAAAAGATTCTCGGCGCAAACGCCGGAGCTATCGTGTTTCGTAAACCGCACATTGTGCTCACGCACGACAACACGCCGAGTATAAACAACACCTTCAAAAAAATGGGCGGCACAAAAGTGTTCGACCCCAACCAACTGCTTGTGGTTCTTGACCATAACGCGCCGCCGACCACCGCCGAACTTGCCACGCAATACCAGAGTGTTCGGAATTTGGTTGCCGAGCAAGGCATCGAAAAATTCTATGATGCCGGCAAGGGTATCTGTCATCAAATTATGTCGTATCATGCCGAGCCGAACATGATTATCGTGGGCAGTGACAGCCACACCTGCACCGCCGGCGCGTTCAACGCCCTTGCTGCGGGCATAGACCGTACCGAATCAGCCGGATTGTGGAAACGCGGCGAAACATGGTTCCGTGTGCCCGAATCCATGAAAATTACCTTGACTGGAAAACTCCCCAAAGGCGTATATGCCAAAGACTTATCCCTCTGGATTATCGGGATGATAGGCACAGACGGCGCAAATTACATGTCCATAGAATACCACGGCGAAGGCGTAAAAACGCTGAACATGTCGGAACGTATGACTTTGGCAAATTTAGCCTCAGAAATGGGTGCGAAAAATGCCGTATTCCCGCCCGACGAGGTGTTGGCACAATTTTACGGAAAAACCGAAATCGAAGGCACGTGGGCGGATGCCGATGCGCATTACGACAAAGAAATCGAAATCAATCTGAGCGAACTGTTCCCGGTGGTAGCCGCGCCGCACAGCCCCGATAACGTGAAAGCACTTGCCGAAGTTGCAGGAACGCCTGTGCATCAAGGGTTTATCGGCACATGCACCAACGGACGCATCGAAGATTTGCGCGAAGCCGCTGCCGTTCTCGAAGGCAATGAAATAAAGCCCGGATTTCAATTACTTATCACGCCCGCATCGCAAAAAATATACATTCAAGCGATGAAAGAGGGTTTAATCGAGATATTCCTCTCGGCAGGCGCAAATATTTTATCAGCCTCGTGCGGACCGTGCCTCGGCACCGGACAAGGCATCCCCGCAGACGGATACAATGTGATGTCCACTTCAAACCGCAACTTTTTGGGCAGAATGGGCAACAAAAATGCAAGTATTTATCTGGCTTCACCCGCCAATGTCGCGCATTCGGCACTCACAGGGTTTATTACGGATTTTAGGGAAATTCCGGTTAAAGACAAATATCCGTATTCGAGTCCGCAAACCGCAAGTTTAACCATTTCCGACACCGATAACCGCCGCAACGCAGACGGCGTGTGGAACTATGCCGATGCCGACAACCTGAACACCGACCAAATGTTTGCCGGAAACCTGACATACAAAGTGTTAAGCTCCGATGCGCCGGCAATTATGCCTCACTTGTTTGCGGGGTTCGATGTGAATTTCACAAAAAATCTGAAAGAAAACGATATTATTGTGGCGGGCGACAACTTCGGTTGCGGCTCCTCGCGCGAGCACCCGGCGGTAGGCTTGGCACACGCGGGGGTTAAAGCCGTGATTGTGAAATCGGTAAACCGCATTTTTTACCGTTCGGCAATCAATCAGGGTTTGTTGCTCATAGTGCACCCCGAAGCCGTAAACGCCTACAAACCGGGCGACAAGCTGACGGTAGATTTTGAACATTCAAACATCAGCATCGCCGGCAAAACCTACACCTTCGAGCCGCTGCCCGACAAACTCATGGAAATTATCCGCCAAAAAGGTTTGGTAAACTTTATGAAGGCGCAGGGGTAAGCAACACAAGACCTGTCAGGTTTTCGGAAACCTGACAGGTCTAACTTGTAGTGTAAATATTTGATTTTAAACGATTTACATAGGTAAAACATGAAATTTTGGCAAAGTTTTGATGATTATCATGAAATTTATTTCTCAAATATTTGGAAAAACAGCCGATTAAAATTATCTTTGTATTGCAAGTTACCGAATGAAAATGATATGACCGCAATCTATTGGAATACAAATAAGCAAAATGATTTTGATAGAATTTCAGATATTCTTTCTGATGTTCAGCCGGATGTCATGTTTTTATCCGAGATAAATGAAGATGTTATACAAGCAAAACAAGAAAAGATTAATGTACTTAATTATGAATATTTTGAGAATCCGGGCTGCAACAGAGTAAAGATACTTAAACACCAAAACTTTCCATTGGAACTACATCTGCAAAATAATTACTTTACTATAGTTCGTAATTCAGAAACAGATATTTATGTTGTTTCGTTGCATTTTCCTTCACAAATGTATCAACATCTTGATTCTTTGAAAGAATTTATCAGAGATTTTCGAACAACACTTGACCTCGAAATTGGAAGTTCTTCTGAAAAAAAAGTTTTGATTATCGGAGACTTCAATGTAAATCCGTTTGAAAAACCAATGATAGATTTTGATGGTTTTCTTGCAACAAACTCCTCTAAATCAAGAACCTCTGTAACACATCTGACAAAAAACAGAACTACCTACTACAATCCGACATGGAAATTATACTCACGAAATCATTTTCCGGGAACCAAAGCGTTTACCCGTCCTTCCGGCGCATCTTATGATATTATTGAGCATCATTTTTTAGACCAAGTCGTTATAAGTCAACAATTACGCTCAACGATTTCAGAAGAGAATATTTCAGTAATAGAAAAAACAAAGAATTTTATCTTTTTTGACGAAAAGCGAAATAAGGTAGTCGGTTCAGACCACCTGCCATTATTGTATAATATTAAAATAGTGTAAATTATGGAATGGAATAGTTTTGAAGAATCAAGTAAGGAATATCCCGAAAGCATTGCAGAAAAATCAATAGAAGGTTTTTCTAAGGCGACAAAAGGCTTGGCTGAGCTAAAGATAATAGAACTTTCTGATATGGCAAGATTATCTTCGAAAGTTTCCGGCGATTTTTTGTTTGAAATACGACTTATCAGTCAGCATATCGGCGATTACAGTTTGAAAGTTATGACTTTTGGTTATGATATTGAACTTAATCCAATATATTACATTTTGGATGACGTAATTTATCACGAGCTTTTTCAAGAAAAACAGGAATACGGAAAAAGTATGGTTTGTGAAAACGGAGAAGAGTTTAACAAACTCCTGCGAAATGTATATAAAAGCACTAAATTTAAAGATACGGTTGCCGGTTTAATGAAAATTGCACGAAAGCGCGTTATTGAATTTTAATAAAACAGATTGTACCACAGCCTCGACAAACTCATGGAAATTATCCGCCAAAAAGGTTTGGTAAACTTTATGAAGGCGCAGGGGTAAAGCAAATACACAGACCCTCAGGGTTTTGAAAACCCTGAGGGTCTTAACTCTCGTAATGCCCTTTGCACGAATAGATTATAACTTTATCGTCGGTAACTTCGTAAACCAAACGATGCACTTGCGTTATCCGCCGCGACCACTGACCGCTTTTATCATGTTTCAGCGGTTCGGGATTTCCGGTTCCTTCGAAGGGCGTGCGCTGAATTTCTTTGATAAGTTTTACAATTTTATTGAAAATCTTTTTGTCGGCAAAAGCCCAATCCGAATATTCGTCAAACGCGTTTGTTTCAAAGGATATGACAGGCTTCATAGTTTCGCAACTTTTTTAATGTCCGATTTTTCGGGTTTCTTGCCGGACAAAAGTTGTTTGTTCAGCGCATCAAACTCATCGGTTGTAAACGCAAGGAGTTCGGCGCCGCTCGCAACGGCATCAATCCGTTTGTTGATTTCATCTGTATGGTTTACGGCTTTGGGTTTTATGACAACTTCAATTTCACCGAAACTCGAAAACATAACTTTCAGTATATCTGTTATGTGCTCGCCATTAATGTCCGAAAAACTGTTGATATTTAATGTTGTAATCATTGTTACTTTTTTATACAAATATACTGTATTTTTCGGAGA
>DYSM01000382.1 GCA_020718265.1 Draconibacterium orientale
TATTTTAAGAAATTCTGTAGAAATACAGTAGAAATTCGATTGAAACTAAAAAAACAACAATGAATGACTATTTTTTGACCACTAAATGACAAAACATTCAATTGAAAAAATGACTACAACCTACATAAGTTCAAATATTTACACGTTTTCTTACACTTACTAAATACAAGACTCCGAAAGCCGATTAGATTTCGTGTGTTGATTATTGAAAACAAGTTTGAAATCGAACAAAATTTGTATTTTTGCAGAAAATAGAAATACCGTGATACAACATCTGAAAATAGCGAACTACGCACTCATCGACAATACGCAAATAGATTTAAAACAAGGCTTTACGGTAATAACGGGCGAAACCGGTGCGGGGAAATCCATTTTGCTCGGCGCGCTTTCGTTGTTGCTTGGGCAACGTGCCGATGCCGCCGTGTTGCGCGACCCGGATAAAAAATGTTCGGTTGAAGCGCATTTCGACATCAAAAACTACAAACTGCACAATTTTTTTACCGAAAACGATATTGACTACGACAATACCTGCATCATTCGCCGCGAAATTGCCGAAAACGGTCGTTCGCGTGCGTTTGTGAACGATACGCCCGTGAACCTCAACACCTTGCGCGACCTCACCGTGCAGTTGGTCGATATACATTCGCAACATAAAAACATCGAACTAAGCAATCCGTTTTTTCAACTCACAACGTTGGATGTATTTGCGAGTTTAACGTCGGAAACCGACACGGTTTCAACACATTACAAAACTTACACGCAAACACGCGGACAGCTCAAAAAACTGCGCGACCAAGCTCAAGCCGCCCTCGCCGAAGAAGATTACACACGCTACTTGTTCTACGAATTACACGAAACAAAGCTCAAAGCCGACGAACAAACCGAACTCGAAGCCGAAGCCGAACTGCTGAACCATGCCGAAGAAGTGAAGCAAAACTTGGCAACTGCGCAACATTTGTTGGCAGAGGAAGAACGCGGTTCGCTCACGCAACTGCGCCAAACGCAGGCGGCTGTCGCACGAATCAGTAAGTTTTGGGCAAAAGGTGCGGAACTTACGGCACGCCTCGAAAGTATGCGTATTGAATTGGAAGACATTCATTTAGAAATAGAAACGTCTGTCGAAGATATTGAATTCGACCCGCGCCGCGCCGAACTTGTTACGGAACGTTTGAACAAAATCTATCATTTACAAAAGAAACACGGCGTGGAAAGCGTTGAGGCATTGCTTTCAATCCAAAAAAACTTGGAAGCGAAATTGCTCGAATTTGAATCGTACGACGAAAATATAAAAACGCTCGAAGCGCAACTTGAAACTCAGCGTGCCGAACTTGCCGCGCTCTGCAACGCATTGTCCGACAAGCGCAAAACCAATATTCCGAAGTTCGAAACCAAAATATCCGACCTGCTGAAAGAACTCGGAATGCCTGCAGCTGTGTTTAAAATTCAAATCATTGACACCTACGATTTTACGGCACACGGCACGGATGCTGTAAGTTATTTATTTTCGGCAAATAAAAATACCGAAGCACAGGAAATCGGTAAAATTGCTTCGGGCGGCGAAATATCGCGCCTCATGTTGAGTCTAAAATCCGTTATTGCCGATTCGGTTGCGTTGCCCACCATCATTTTCGATGAGATTGATGCCGGAATTTCGGGCGAAATAGCTGAAAAAACAGCGTTGATTATGAAACGCATGGCGCAAACCATGCAAGTTTTGGACATCACGCACTTGCCTCAGGTTGCCGCCAAAGGCGCACACCATTTGTTTGTGTATAAAGACCACGAAGGCACAAAAACCGAAAGTCGTATTCGTGAACTCAGCAAAGACGAACGCATACAGGCAATAGCCGCCATGCTCAGCGGCGCCACCGTTACGGATGCCGCCGTCGCACAAGCAAAAGCGTTATTGAAGGCGTAACCGAAATTCAATCTTTCAATCTTATTCCAAAAAATCAAATCATGAACGTATCACCACAAACGCTCGAAACCCTCAGCAATCGCGGATACATGTTTTCCGTGAATACGGTTTCGCTCATAAAATCGATGGAAAAGGCAAATTTCAAAACGCCCGCAAGTGGGAAACTCCTGAACGATGCCTCTGAGATTGCAAATATCCTGCTCGATGTGCCTGACCAAATAGACGAAAGCCTCATCGAGCGAGACCTACGAACTGTGTTCGATTTAGTTCAAAACTACTTCGACACGCTGCAAACCTTCCAAACCACCGGCGCGTTAGCGAACGAAAAAGCCGATTTGCACATTGATGCGTATAAGCTCAAAAAAGAACTTGCAGAAATGTTGGGTATTCAGTTATCGTAAGAAA
The DNA here is from genome assembly GCA_020718265.1 of Draconibacterium orientale. GTDB lineage: Bacteria > Bacteroidota > Bacteroidia > Bacteroidales > JAADGE01 > DYOJ01. Next base: position 2,324 of record DYSM01000382.1, read on the forward strand.
ATCGTGTAAATATTTGATTCGATGTAAACTATAGCTTTATTTTCAATTGAATATTTTGTCATTCGATAGTCATTCAGTTGTTTTTTTTAGTTTCAATTGAATTTCAACAGAATTTCCTAACGTTCGGCGGCTCGGCGCGCTTCGTTGCGCTGTCACACAAGGATTCCGGACTTGACGCGTTCGTTTGTTATTGCACATTTTTCATACTGCGAAACAAATAAAAAAAGGAACACATTCAACATGTTCCTGCCGGTAATGCAATGTTCGCAAGGCAGGCGCCTTGCAGCATAGACACACGACGCGACAAGCTCCGCCTAAATCAACGACAGCCTCGCGAGAACAAAGAAAACACTTCTACGTTTTGCACTGACGCTAAAAAAATGCCGTGCGGCGCATTGTTCTTT
>DYSM01000040.1 GCA_020718265.1 Draconibacterium orientale
TTTAACTTTACAAACTTTCAACTTTATGACTTTTTATACTGAACTCATTGATATTTTTAAACCTTTAAGCATGATTATTTTATGAGAAAATTTCTCGTTCTAATACCTATTCTGATTTTTACTATCGGCAGTGTTTTCTCACAAAGAGCAATTCCAAACTTCAATGTTACAGATATTTACGGACAAAAACATAATTTGTACGATGATTATCTCAGTCAAGGAAAACACGTTCTCATCGAATTTTTTTCGGTAGGTTGTGTTACATGCCAACGCACGGCAGTTATGTTCGATGAAATATTCCTCGAATACGGTTGTAATTGCGGCAACCTTGTTGTAATCGGCATTGACGGTTGGACGTATGACCAATACGTTTGGGAATTTTCATTTCTAAATAACATCACATTTCCGCTCGTGAGCGGAAACGACGGGCTGGGCTACAAACCCATCGAAGCATTCGATATTCAATATACGCCCCACAAGATACTCATCTCGCCCGATGCACAATTTCTTATGAATAACGATGTTGTAATTAATTCGGCGGACGATTTGCGCACATTAATCCAAGCCCACAACATACCCGACGGTATTTGCAAAGGGAACGATTTTTTATATCTTGAAATTGACGGTCAGTCGGCAAAACTGAATACCGCCGAAAAAAGCGCAAGCATAACGCTACCCGCCGTAAAATCAGAATCGGAACTTCCGATAACATTCAGAACCTCCGGAAATGCACACGCCTTTCACAACGGCACAGAACTAATTTCGGGACAAAGCATTTTGCCGATAATAGAGACTCAAACCGTGCAAATTGCCTCTGAAAACGGCGAAACTGCCGAGTGGACTATCAACATAATTATAGAAGGAACTTATATCGACCACACAGATAACGACATTAATGTCTCATTATCAACATCTTCGTCAGGTTTACTCTCATTTCAAACGTCGGAAAATATTCAAAATGCGCTTATAAAAATCTTTGACCAAACAGGCAAAATAGCCATTTTACACCGAACGAATATCATCAAAAACGAACCGATTTTTATTACAGGAACAGAAAAACTGGCAGGCGGTATCTATTTTATACAGATAGAAACAGAACTAACAACGATTTCAGGAAAATGGATTAAACAGAAATAATAAAATCAGAAGCATAGTAATCAAACACTTACGAAAAGCAGTTTTCGATTTATATCAAAACATTTTTTTTTATTGATATTTATTTTTTTCTTTGCATTAAGAATTTTTTAATCAGAATTATTAACTAAAAATTATCAAGGTTATGTCAGACATTGCTTCAAGAGTTGTAGCTATTATCGTAGATAAATTAGGCGTTGAAGAATCAGAAGTTACCACCCAAGCGAGTTTTACGAGTGATCTCGGAGCCGACTCACTTGACACGGTTGAACTTATAATGGAGTTCGAGAAAGAATTTAACATCGCTATACCCGATGATAAAGCAGAACACATCAGCACAGTGGGCGATGCAATTGCTTACATCGAGAAACAATCGGCATAAGCAGGGGAGGATATTTTCCTCTTCCTCCGCTGCTTGTGTTCATAAACACGATAAAGAAGCCCTTCGCACGCATTTATTTTTTCATTAATCATAAAAACCCCTTACGAACATGGAACTCAAACGAGTCGTAGTAACCGGTTTAGGCACAATAAATGCCTTAGGACACAATGCCGCGGAAACATGGCAAAATCTAATTTCAGGAGTCAGCGGTGCCGGTCCGATTACAAACTTTGACGCAAGTAAATTCAAAACTAAATTTGCGTGCGAAGTAAAAAACTTCGATGTAACGAAGTATATGCCCAGACAAGATGCCCGCAAATTGGACAGATACGCACAATTTGCAATGGTAACAGCCGATGAAGCCGTCTTGGATTCAGGCTTAGATTTAAACACAATCGACAAAGATCGTGTGGGCGTAATTTGGGCTTCCGGCATTGGCGGATTGGAAACTTTTTTGCAAGAAAGCATCAACTACGTTAAAGCAGACTATACACCAAAATTTAACCCGTTTTTCATTCCAAAAATGATTGCGGATATTGCATCAGGACACATTTCGATTAAATACGGCTTTCGCGGTCCTAACTTTGCGACAGTTTCTGCTTGCGCATCATCGGCAAATGCCTTAGTAGATGCGTTTAATTATATCAGACTCGGAAAAGCAGACGCGTTTGTCTGCGGAGGCTCCGAAGCTGCTGTAAACGAAGCCGGAGTCGGCGGTTTTAACGCCATGCACGCCATTTCAACGCGAAACGATGACCCAAAAACAGCTTCGCGTCCGTTCGATAAAGGTCGAGACGGTTTTGTTATCGGAGAAGGTTCTTGTGCTCTGATTTTGGAAGAATACGAACACGCCTTAAAACGTGGTGCGAGAATTTACGCAGAATTTGCGGGAGGTGGCTTAACTGCTGATGCACACCATATTACAGCACCACACCCAGAAGGTTTGGGCGCAACACGCGTGATGAAATGCGCACTCGAAGACGCAGGAATGAAACCCGAAGATATTGATTACGTGAACCTTCACGGAACATCTACAGGTTTGGGCGATATAGCAGAAACCAAAGCTGTTGTTAATGTTTTTGGAGAACATGCTTACAAATTAAGTATCAGCTCCACAAAATCAATGACCGGACATTTGCTTGGCGCAACCGGAGCATTGGAAGCTTTTGCTGCGATAAAAGCAATAGAAACCGGAATAATTCCGCCAACCATAAACCATTTTGACCTTGACGAAGCTATAGATACCAAATTAGATTTCACATTTAACGTTGCAAAAAAACGCGAAGTTCGCGCCGCTTTGAGCAACACATTTGGTTTTGGCGGGCATAATGTGTCGGTTATTGTAAAAAAATTCATAAAATAGTCGAAAGCATTGCGCATAACAAAACGATGTAAAGATAGGGCATTTTCAAGAGAAATTGCCCGGATTCTCGGATTCAGAGCAAAAAATCCGGCACTTTATTCGCTTGCCCTCACGCACAAATCGGTTACGGATTTGCGCTGTGAATCGGACTATGATAATAACGAACGCCTTGAATTTTTGGGTGATTCGATTTTCGATGCAGTCATCAGCGAACTGATTTACAAGCGATTTCCATCAGCAGACGAGGGTTTTTTAACTCAAATGCGCACAAAAATTGTAAACGGCAAAAGTTTATCGGAGTTTTCACGAAAAATTGGACTGAATGAACTCATTCGCATTCACCCGACGCAACACACGAACGATAAAATTAACGAAGATGCTTTTGAAGCACTTATCGGAGCAATTTATCTGGACCGAGGTTTTAAACATGTGAAGCGATTTGTGGAACAGAAAATTTTCATTCACTATGTGAATTTGAACGAGCTAAAACATCTGGAAACAAACTACAAAAGCCGGATAATTGAGTGGTCGCAAAAACATAAAATCTCGATAAAATTTGAGACTGAGCCAGAAGCCCTTGATTCTAAATATTTTATTTCGTATATTCGCATTCAGGAAAAGGTTTTTGGAACAGGCAAAGCAAAATCGAAAAAATCGGCAGAGCAAATTGCAGCACGCGATGCTTTTTTCAAAATTCAGGAAAACGAAGATGAATTAGTGCATTGAAGACGTTCAAATTAAATACAAATATCAGTGTTCCCGAAGTAATTTTGGCAATAGTTGCGCCTTTACCTCCGTATCGTGTTACGTGGGAAATAAACAGGATTTTAGCTGTAAATCTTTCTCAATCAGACGATTACATTATTTTTGACAATAAAAGTTTCCGCATTTTTTCAGAGATTTTTGAAGATGACACCTATATTAAACTTCTCGAAAATCATGGAACTGAAACGAGCATTTCTTCTAAATATAAAAATATTGATTATTTTTTAATATCCAATATCACCGATTACGCCAAACGAATTAAAGACTTCAAATTCAGGCTGTTGAAATCGGAACTTGTGCAAGGCGTATTTGAAATACAGGTGGACAAAAATTTGTTGCTTGTGCTTAAAAATCTTTAACCTTAACGCGTCTTAATGTCAATTTTATAATCTGTCAATCTGTCTTTCGGCTTTTTATCCTCAATGCCGACCGTGTATGTACCTTTGGTCAATTCCAATTCTGTCGTTGACGACATGCCGCTTTTTACTTGTTTGGAAATCAGTTTTTTGTCTCCTTTATAGACTGAATATTCAATGTCGGACATTGCCATAGTCCCTTTGGATATCGTAATAACAACAGTTTGTTTGCCTTCTGATTTTAAATTAAAAAGCACAAAATCCTGTGTATCATCAATATCGTCATCGTGTTTGCCTTGGTAAATTTTATGAAACGTATGAATTTGCGGCGTATTAAAGAAAATCTCAGTCGCCATTCCTGCGGTATTGTCCGGCTCGAAGGCATCAAATTCGTAGTTTTCGGAGTCAGGTTCGTCGGTGCTCCAACCTTTGGCATTCTTATTTTTTGAAGCCGTATAAAGCATCACTGCCTTTTGTCCTTTGGTAAAATGATTACGACATTCACGATATTTTCCGTAAGACATGATATTGTTGGTGTTTGGCGAGTACAAATCGCCCCAATTGTCGCGCAAACCGCCAATATATTCGCAATTTTGGTTCGTATAATTCGACAAATCCGGCTCGGCGGGCGTGTCGGCAAGTTTGTCGCCGTTGGTTTCGCACAGTAGTTTTCCGCCGCGGCTGCGCGTTCTGCTCACCGGTTCTTGTTTAGATTTTCCTTTTTTGTAATATTTATGCGGATGTTTCAAACCTAAAAAATGCCCGATTTCATGCGTAACAGTTGCTGTAGCAGAGCGTTGGCGTACGATAATTCCGTCTGTGAGGTGATTGTAAACGCCAAAAAAACTCTTCGTAGCTTTACCAAAGCGATAGACAGCCAAAGACCCTACCAAATGCACATTAACGCTGCCGGAGTGATTATTCATTCGTGTAACTTTCAGAGTTTGAGAAATATAACCTACTTTCTGATATTTCGTTTTATCGACAAAATCAATTTCATCTTGCAAATAAAACCGAATACCGCTGGCATTGGTGGAGTGGTAGTAGTTCAAATAATTCATATATTCCTTAATTTCTGTATCCGAAACGCCGCCCTCGCCGGCATTGTCGCGGTGGACGTGAAATTTTACCGGAATACGATACAGAATTTTTTCTTCCGTCGGAGAATAATTATTTTCCGATAATACCGAATCCAAAAACGCATTGTTGCCATGCCAAGGTTCGTGCCCAAATTCCGGCAACGAAAAACGCCAAGCCGCCTGACTGCCACAGGCTTCGCATTCTTGAATTTGTGCCGATGCTACAAACGTTTTTGCTAAAAAAAGCGTTATGAGGATGAGTTTTAAAACGTTCATTCGATTATTTTTAAAAACAAATTGCAATTTATGAAAACAAATTTTGATAAAAAAGATAAATGTTGCAATTTTACAATTATAAACCATATAAATTTTAAAACCATGCGAAAATTTTGGATTTTCTCAATTATTTCAGTTCTGGCACTTACATCATGCGACCAATTGTTGCAAGACACCGAACTCACGCAAGAAGAAATTACGAACGGACTAAAAACCGCCCTGACCGTCGGCGCGGATTCCTCGTCCACGGAGCTCAGCCAAGAGGATGGCTACTATGCCAACCCGATGCTCAAAATTCTGCTGCCCGAAGAGGCACAACCGATGCTCAAATATGTAAGCTACATCGACGACATAGCAGGCAGCGGATATGTAGAACAAACCATAATGAGTATTAATCGCTCTGCTGAACGTGCCGCAAATGAAGCGCAACCAATTCTGGTAGATGCAATTACCGGAATTACAATTGAAGACGGATTAAACATTCTGCAAGGTCAATCGGATTCTTACGCAAAAGCTGATTTTGACTCTACGGCTGCAACTCAATATCTGCGCTACAAAACCTACGAATCGTTAACGAGCCTTTATGCGCCAAAAATTGACTCTACATTGAATATTGTTGTATTAAATTTTGACAATAAAACTGCCTATACAACCAATCAATTATGGGAAAAATTATTAATATATTACAATAAGGCAGTTGATGCCGCTGTTATTTCTGTTTTAGGATTTGAAGTGTTAGGGCAAACTGCACCTAAAATATTGAAAGATTTATCTTTAGAACCAAAAATCGACCAAAATCTCACTCTTGGGCAATTTGCAACGGGCAAAGCCTTAGACGGACTCTTCACACGCGTGGGCATTGAAGAAAAGAAAATCAGAAAAAATCCGTTTGCTTGGGCAAGCGATATTTTACAAAAAGTATTCGGCTACGTGTATGTTGAACCGAACGGAACAACAGAGAAATAGTTGATTTTCAAAGTTAAGAATTTAAAACCTGTTGTTTTTTTCGACAGGTTTTTTTTATTTGTTGCTAAACATATTTGAAACTCAAAAAAAAAATCTACTTTTATATCAAAATTAATTTGAATAAAATGATTCCCAATACACCCATTGATTTTGAAACCGTCAAGAAAATACTTGCCGAAGACGCTGTAAAAGACCTTGCCAAAGCCTCTATCCGTGAGCTTGTTCGCATTGTAACTAAAATAGAAACCGAGACAGGACAAAAATTTATACGCATGGAAATGGGAGTTCCGGGCATGGATGTGTCCGAAATTGCCAAAAAAGGCGAAATTGATGCCCTGAACGACGGAGTCGCATCCAAATACGCAACACTCGACGGACTGCCGCCGCTGAAAACGGAAATTGCACGATTTGTAAAACTTTTTTTAGATATTGATGTAAAATCCGAAGGCTGTGTGCCGACAGTCGGCTCGTTGCAAGGCGCGATGCTGCTGTTTATGGTTGCAAACAGGCGCGAAGCCGGCGACACCAAAACGCTTTTCCTCGACCCGGGATTTCCCGTGCATAAACTTCAACTCAAAGTGCTGGGGCAAGAACATTTGTCCTTCGATATTTATGATTACAGAGGCGAAAAATTGCACGAAAAATTGGAAGAACTTGCTCAAACAGAGCGCATTGCAAGTATTTTGTATTCCAACCCCAACAACCCGACTTGGGTAACATTTACCGAAAAAGAGTTGAAAATCATAGGCGATTTCGCAACAAAATATGACATTATTGTGCTGGAAGATTTAGCCTACTTCGGCATGGATTTTCGTAAAGATTACTCGCAACCCGGCGTGCCGCCTTACCAACCAACGGTAGCAAAATATACAGATAATTGGGTGATGATGATTTCAGGCTCAAAATCATTCAGTTACGCCGGACAACGCATAGGCATGATGGTTGTTTCCGATACACTTTTCAACAAAAAATTTCCGGGTTTACTGCGCTATTTTACAAGCGACAGTTTTGGTTATTCGCTGGTTTACAATACGTTATATGCACTTACAGCCGGCGTTCCGCATACGCCGCAATACGGAATGCTCGCGCTGCTCAAAGCCATAAACAACGGCGAATTCAACTTCCGTGAACACGTAAAAGTTTATGCCGACCGCGCCAAAGAAATGAAACGTTTCTTCACGGAAAACGGCTTCAAAATCGTGTATGATAACGACGAAGGCGAACCGCTCAGCGACGGATTTTACTTCACGCTCGCCTATCCCGGACTCGGCGGCTCCGAACTCCTGACAGAGCTTATGTACTATGGAATCAGCGCGATAGCTTTGGCAACCACCGGAAGCACTCGCACGGAAGGCTTGCGCGCCTGCGTTTCGCAAACCGATGCTTCGCAATTTCCGGAGCTCGAACGCCGATTGAAATTGTTTCATGCTGACCATGTGCAATCGTGATTTAGTGTTTGTAAGAAAACGTTTAAATAGTTGATTTCATGTAGATTATAGCTTTTTTTTTAGTTGAATATATTGTCATTTAGTCGTCATTCAACGGTCAAAAAGTTGTCATTAAGTTGTTTTTTTATAGTTTAAATTGAATTTCAACAAGTTCTGTGTTTTCTTACAACGACTACTTACCGAATTGAACTTGCTGCGCCGGGTTTAAAAAAGGAAGATTTTCTTTTGAAGTTGGACAACGATGCACTCACAATTTTGTCGGAACAAGAAAATAAAATTGAAGATGCCAACGTAACGTGCACAAAAAGAGAATATTCCTACACAAAATTTGCACGCACGTTCACGCTGCCGGATACTGCGGACAAAGAAAAAATTTCTGCCAAAGCGGAAAACGGAATCTTGAAAATTTCAATCGCCAAACGCGAAGAAAGTAAGGTAAAACCGATGCGCGAAATTACAATTGAATAAATAAAACTGCTCAAAACTCAAATTTTAGTCAAAAAGCTGTCCGCAAGGCAGCTTTTTTGTTTCAAAAAAATACTATCTTTGAGGTTGAAAAATTTGAAAAATGTTGTTAGAATCGCTCACCGCAATTTCGCCCATAGACGGCAGATACCGCGTCAATACACAGGAATTGTCCGCTTTTTTTTCCGAATTTGCGCTCACAAAATATCGGCTCAAAGTTGAAGTTGAATATTTCATCGCTTTGTGCGAACTGCCGCTGCCGCAACTTGAAGGTTTTGACCGCAAAAAATATCGACAATTACGCTTTTTAGTCTCAGAATTTTCACTTCACGATGCACGCGAAATTAAAAAATTTGAAGCTGTTACCAATCACGATATCAAGGCGATAGAATATTTTCTGAAAGAAAAATTTGAGAAACTCGAACTCGGAAAATACAAAGAATTTGTGCATTTCGCGCTCACTTCGCAGGACATCAACAACACCGCAATCCCAATGCTGTTGCAGGATGCCGTGAGTGAAGTGTTGTTTCCGCAACTCAACGCGCTGTTGTCCGATTTGTTCGACCTTGCAGAACGCTGGGCATACATCCCCATGCTTGCACGCACGCACGGACAAGCCGCCTCGCCCACGCGACTTGGAAAAGAAATTGAGGTTTTTACCGAACGTCTGCGTAAGCAAATATCTCAGCTTCAACTTATTCCGTATTCGGCAAAGTTCGGCGGTGCGGTCGGAAATTTCAACGCGCATTACGTGGCGTATCCAAATATCAACTGGGTGCAATTTGCAAATTCGTTCGTCAATCATGTGTTGAATTTGGACCGTTCGCAAACCACCACGCAAATTGAACATTACGACAACATGGCGGCATTGTTCGATAACTTTAAGAGAATCAATACGATACTGATAGATTTATCGCGTGATTTTTGGCATTATATTTCGATAAATTATTTTAAACAAAAAATTTCAGTGCAAGAAGTTGGCTCGTCGGCAATGCCGCACAAAGTCAATCCGATTGATTTTGAAAACGCCGAAGGAAATTTGGGCATGGCGAACGCTATGTACGAACATTTTTCTGCAAAGTTGCCTGTGTCTCGTCTGCAACGCGATTTGACCGATTCAACTGTTTTGCGCAACATAGGTATTCCTTTGGCTTACAGTATTTTAGCAATGAAAGCTTTGCGACGCGGAATCGCAAAATTGGAACTTAACGAAGCTACATTATCAGCAGATTTGGAGGCGAATTTCATGGTTGTTTCAGAAGGCATTCAAACGGTTTTGCGGCGCGAAGGTTACGCTAATCCGTATGAAATTTTAAAAAATTTAACGAGAACGAATCAAGCTATCAGCAAAGATGCTATGGCTGAATTTATTGATAATCTGGAAATTACAGAAAATCTCAAAGCCGAATTGAAAGCAATTTCACCGGAAAATTATGTCGGAATTTAGTTTTTTTGCAAGAAAAACAGATAAGTATTTGATATTAAATAGTATTTGTAAGAAAACGTGTAAATATTTGAATATGTGTAAATTATAGCTTTATTTTCAATCGAATGTTTTGTCATTTAGTAGTCATTCAATGGTCAAAAAGTCGTCATTCATTGTTTTTATTAGTTTCAATCGAATTTCCACTGTATTTCTACAGAATTTCTGTAAACTTTCAAATCAAAATATCTCTATAACATTAAGCCTATCAATAAATTAAGAGTTTTCTTACAAATACTAAATAATGAGTCCGGTCTAAAAAGCCTGTTTTATTTCAGCCAAACAATCTATATGCTTGATTATCAGTGTTTTTGAAAATATTTTATAATTTAAGTAAATTGCTTATTATCAGTAATTTAACTTTACAAACTTTCAACTTTATGACTTTTTATACTGAACTCTTTCTTTAAAAAAAATATTATATCATATTTTTAGCTACTTTTGTCGGTTATTAAAAAAGAGTAATTCAAACGAATCATTTTTTTGCGTAAAAATTTTTTTCAGAGATTTATGATTAAGTCAAAAATTGTCAGAATTATTGTGTGGGAATTGTCAGCAGCCGTTTTGCTGGTATTTGCTTTTTACAAAAATTTTGAAAATTCGAAGGGAACACTTACAGAAAAAGCAAACATTGAGTTCCGGAAAAATGCCGATGATATTTCGCAAAAAATTGAAAATAAATTAGTTTCGCTCACGCAAACCTCAAAAGATTTAAGAACTGTACTCGAAAAAAGCGAATTTACACACTCGGAACTGACATCCGTTTTAAGTTCCGTAGCATCGCAAAATGAGTCTATTTTCGGGCTTTGCGCTGCGTATGAGCCGTTTGCTTTCGACAAAAAAACGGAATTTTACGAGCCGTATTTCTACAAAGAAGGCGATTCGCTCGTTTATGTAAACTATGATTTGATTCCGGAAGATTATTTATCGAAAGATTGGTATAAGCCTGCAAGAGATTCGCTAAAACCTTTTTGGACAGAACCTTACGCCGACTCGACCGCCGGAATGATTGTGATGGCAACCTATACAATTCCGCTCCTAAATTCCGACGGAACGTTGAAAGGAGTGTTGGCAACCGATATTTTTCTGCATAAATTTAGCGCGTTTTTAAACGAAATAGAAACCACACAACACGGTTACACGTTTTTGTTTTCAAAAGAAAATTCAATTTTGAGCCATCCGGACACGTCTCTCATTATGCACCAAACGATGCAAACGTTGTCCGAAAAATACAAACAACCGATTCTGAAATCCATTGCCGACTCTGTAAACGCCGGTAAAAGTGGCTATTCCGACTGTGCAATATTTTTGAAACAAAAAGATGTAACTTTATATTACTCAAGGCTTTCATCGGGCTGGGGTTTTGGAATTGTAGTCCCGAAACGAGAACTTTATGCAGATATTGAGTCTGCAAAAAAACAAAATTTGAATTGGTTTTTGATTTCGATGCTGGTGGTAACTACGCTTATTCTTAGTGCTTATTTCTTAATAATCAATAAGTTAAAAAATAAACGAAGTAAGGAACTCGAAACACTTATCTACGAACGAACCGAACAAATTCATCTTAAAAATAAAGAACTTGAAGCGCAAAAAAACGCCTTGAAGGAACGAAATTCCGAAATGATTGCCACCGAAGAGGAGCTACGCCAAAACAACGAAGAATTGCTTGTTTTAAAAGAAAGTTTGGAAGAGCGCAACATTGAACTTGGAAAAGCAAGTTTGCAATTGAAAGAACGCGCATTTATCGGCGAAATTTTGAGCCTTTCGATGCAGGCAGACTTATCTGTGAATGATTTTTTGCAAAAAAGTTTAGATTTAATCCTTACCCTTCCTTGGCTGAATGTTTTGTCTCAAGGCTCTGTGTTTCTGACAAATACGGACGGAAACTTGGAAATGACAGCTCAGAAAGACCTTGGTATTCTCACAAAACTGTGCGCAGTTGTGCGTCCCGGTCAGTGCTACTGTGGCAGAGCATTGTCGGAAAAACGCCAGATTTTTCACGACCATGTATCTGAAAATCACGATATTCGTTTCGACGGAATGACAGAACACGGACATTACAATATACCGTTAATGTATAATGACACCGTTCTTGGCGTTTTGAATTTATATGCAGAACATGAACACGAACAAACAGATACGGAGCTTGATTTTCTGAAAACCATTTCATCTCTTATAGCAACCGTAATTTATCGAACACAGATAAAAAAGACAATCGAAAACCAAACTCAAGAATTGAAAGCCAAAAATTCAGTGTTAAGCGAACTCAATACTGAATTGAACAAATACTATGTTGCATTAGACCAAAGTCCTATTACATTTGTGATTACAGATACGTTCGGCAAAATAGAATATGTAAATCCGCATTTTACAAAATTAACGGGTTACACACAAGAAGAAGCAATAGGTTTGAATCCGCGCATACTCAAAACCTCAAAAACACCTAAGCATGTTTTTACAGAAATGTGGAAGACAATCAGTTCCGGCGAAATTTGGACAGGAACACTTTACAACAAAATGAAAACAAAAGAACCGTTTACCGAACGTGCAATCATTGCTCCGATAAAAAACAGTGAAGGTGTAATTGTGAATTATGTTGCAATAAAAGAGGATATTACAGAATTTGAGCAAGCCAAGTTTTTAGTTGCCGAAAAAACAAGGCAATTTGAAAATACGATTGAAAACTTGGAAGATATTTATTTCAAAGCCGATATTGACGGAAACTTGGTTTACGCAAGCCCATCGATATTTAAACACTTGGGATACAAAACATTACAGAATATTATTGACAAAAAAATATTTGAAAAAATTTATTTAAACGATAAATTCAAGACCGAATTTTTAGAATCTATTTACAAAGTCGGGAAATTTTCGCAGTATAAAATCGCGCTTACCGATGCGTGGGATGGCATTTTTCACGGCACGATGAATGTGGCTGCGCAATACGATACTGATAAAAATCCGGTGGGTTTTGAAGGCATTATCCACAATATCACTGCTCGAAAAAAATACGAACAAGAACAAAAACGACTCAACAAAGAAATCTTAAATTCGTTAGAAATCACCAATCAGCAAAAAATAATCATCGAAAACGCGCATAAAAATATCACGGACAGTATCAATTACGCCAAATCTATTCAAGAGTCTATGCTGATGAAACCCGAAATTCTAAAGGATTTTGTGGAGGAACATCTGTTGATTTACCGACCGAAAGAAGTTGTGAGCGGCGATTTTTATTATGTTTCCGAAAACGGAGACACAAAGATTTTTGCCGTTGCCGATTGCACGGGACACGGCGTGCCGGGCGGATTTTTGTCCATGCTCGGCATCACATTTTTGAGCGAAATTATTAAACGCGATAAAGCAGAAACACCTGCAAAAGCGTTGGAAATGTTACGACACCGATTCAAATCGACGTTCAAAAATTTTGGAAACGAAAATTCTAACGGACTTGATATTGCACTTTGTTTCATAAATACGCAAACGAACGAACTGCAATTTTCCGGCGCGAATAATCCGATTTATATTTTACAAGGTTCTGAAATAAAGGAACTTAGCCCTACAAAAAATCCAATTGGCTTTTATCCTGTCGAAAAACCGTTTCAAAATACGACCATTTCTTTGAACACAACAGACATTGTGTACATGTTCACCGACGGTTATGCCGACCAATTTGGCGGAACACATTACCGCAAATTTATGAGCAAACGTTTACGCGAATTGTTGCAAAGTATTTCCGAAAAATCTATCGAAAACCAACAAGGTTTGTTGGAAGACACCCTGTCCATGTGGCAAAACGAGGCTGAGCAAACGGACGATATTACGGTTTTGGGTTTCAGATGCAATTTCTAATCAGACCCTGTAAGAAAACGTTTAAATATTTGATTTCATGTAGATTACAGCTGTTTTTTCAGTTGAATCTATTGTCATTCAGTGGTCATTCAATGGTCAAAAAGTAGTCTTTCTTTGTTTTTTAATAGTTTCAATTGAATTTCAACAGAATTTCTAAAAACATTCGGAACGAAATTTCGCTATATCGTAAAGAATTTCATCAAGTTATGAGTTTTCTTACAAGCACAACTTAGAACTAAATTTAATACTACGAATTTCATTTTTTTAATATTTTTTTTACAATACTCCGTTAATATTTTTTATAAGATATTGATTTTTTGTAAATTAGATAAGAAAATTTCTCGAATAAGAGTATGATTGTAACTAATTGGAATTAAGCGATTTGAGTCTAATGTCTAACATCTAAATTCTAAAATCTAACGAAGTATTGTTTTAATAATTGAACAAAAATAGTTCTTCAAATTCGAGTTTAAATATAAAATAAAGTGAAGCGTTTAAATCAGAGTTTGAAACGGAAAAAGATTAAGACGAACCGTTTTTTCAATTCGTTTGGTGAAAGTGTACAACTCGTTTCGCAGAAAAGTTTACAATAATACTCCCTTTGGCAAAGGGTTTTATGTGTTTTTTTGTTGAAATTATTGAAATTCAGTTCTTGTAAGAAAACTCTTAATACATTGTAAATCTTTACTATACATCGAAATTCGGACTCTGTTTTTTTGAAATTCCAATAAAAGTTTGCTGAAATTCAATTGAAACTAAAAAAAACAAAGAATGACCACTA
>DYSM01000041.1:0-7252 GCA_020718265.1 Draconibacterium orientale
ATATCTTTTTTTGAGTTATCAGAATACTTCCATTTCTTCGTCGTCAAAAAAGATTTCATTTCCTTCGGATGAATATCCGTCGATGTGCTGCGAACCGTCGGGTTCGGGTATTACGATGGTAAAAGTGGAACCTTTTCCGAGCTGACTTTCTATTTTGATATCGCCCTCAAATAAATCGATGAACGCTTTTACAACAGACAAGCCCAAACCGTGTCCGCGATTTATGGAGTTTATGCCGGCGTCGAGACGTGTAAAACGGTCGAAAATTAATTTTTTGTTATTGTCAGAAATGCCTATGCCATAATCTTTTATAGCAACGACTAAATCTTTTTCTTCTGTTGAAACGCTAACTTCAATTGTCGTACCTTTACTGAATTTTATGGCATTGCTGATAAGGTTTGAAATGATGAGCTTGAATTTTTCGGCATCGGTTTTGAAAAAGAAGGTGCCTTTATCCGCTAAACCTGTTTGATTGATAATATCTACGGTTAAGCGTTTGGAATTGAGGTCGTTTTCAAAATCATCGACTACGCCGCGCACGACTTGCACCACGTTTACGTTCGAGATTTGAGGATACACGCGACCGGCTTCGATTTCGGCTGCCGCAAAAATATTTTTAAGCTGAAAATCAAGATTGTGGGCTTCCACAAAAATGAGTTTCGCCATGTATTTTACTTTCTCCCAATCGTTTGCCTTTACGTCTAAAATGCTGCGCGATAAACCCAGAACCGAAGCGAACGGATTGATGATTTCGTTATTGATGTTGGCGATGAAATGGCTTTTGAGTTGTTCCGATTCTTTGAGTTTTGTATTGACGTTTTTAAGCTCCTCTGTCATGGATTCCAATTCGCCGATAGCTTTCTCCTTCTCCTGAAAACGTTTGCGGAGTTCGTTTAACAAAAACTCATCGGTGATGATTTCTTTATTCATGGGTTACGTTCGTTTGCGATTTTCGGTAAACAGTGGGTTGTATATGTTTGAGCGGGACGTTGATGCCGGCTATCGACTCGGAATGTCCGAGAAAGAAAAAGCCGTCGGGGTGCAGGTTTCTGCACAGTTTGGTGATAACGTTTTCTTGGTTTTGACGGTCGAAATAAATCAACACGTTTCGACAGAAAATGACATCAAAGGTTTCGGCTACAGCGTAATCGTTGTCCATGAAATTCAGCCGTTTAAGTTTTAATCTTCGACGAAGTTCGGGCACGATGCGCACTAAATGCTTATCGGAGTCTTTACTTTTGAGCAGATATTTTCGTTTGTATTCCATTGGTACGACTTCCACACGTTTATCTTCGTAAATAGCAGCTTTGGCTTTTTGCAACACGTGCGTGGACAAGTCGGTGCCGAAAATCATGTAATCGAACCCCGGATTTTGCGTTGCAAATTCGCTCAAAACCATAGCCAAAGTATAAGGTTCTTCGCCGCTCGAACAGCCTGCACTCCAAACTTTGAACAACTTACTTTTGTTATTTTTGTAATATTCCGGTAAGACTTTATCGACCAAAAAGGCAAAATGCCCGGGTTCACGAAAAAAATCAGTTTTATTGGTGGACACAACGTCCATCATCATAATGATTTCCTGATTTCCGGTTTTTCCGAATACATAGTCAATATATTCGGCATAAGAGTTCATTTCCAACGTGCGCAAGCGTTTTTGAAGGCGACTTTGCAGCATGATTTTCTTTTCGGGAGGCATTTTTATTCCGTAATTGCTTTGGATGAATGCACTCAGTTTCTTGAATTCAGCCTCCGTCAGCTCGGCATCAAAGATGCGAGAAACGTTAGAGCTGAGATTTTTATCCTGTTTGTCCAATTTTTTTTATTTTAATGGTTGAAAACTGTGTGTATTTCTGTAGATTTAATAGAGTTCAAAATCGGAATCATCGGTGTGCATGTCGGAACTTAGTTCAAAACTATAGCCGTCATCAGTTTTTTTTGTATTTGTATGAACGGAATTTTCAGAGCCGATTTCGTTTTGTTTGAACGACTCTATCTCATTGTCATTGTGCGATTTATGACTGTGTTGATGCTCGGCTTGCTCATCACCGGTTTTAAATGAGCGTAACATTTGCGAGAGTTTTTCCGATTGTCCGGCGAGTTGCTCGGCGTTTGTGGCGAGTTCTTCGGCAATGGCTGCATTTTGTTGCGTAACTTTGTTTAATTGTTGAATTCCGCCCACGACTTGGTCCACGCCGTTTTTTTGCTCGCGGCTTGATGTTACGATTTGTCGAATCATTTCCGATGATTTTTCCATTTTCTTTACAATTTCGGAAAGCTGATTGCCCGATTTGTCGGCAATTTCAACGCCTTGTTGAATGGTTTCGCGAATTTCGATGGCGGCTTTTCGGCTTGTTTCGGCAAGTGTACGGATTTCGCGCGCGATAACTGCAAAACCTTCGCCGAATTCGCCGGCGTTTGCGGCTTCTACCGAAGCGTTTAAAGCCAAAATGTTGGTTTGCTTAGCAATTTCGTTAATTGTGGTTGCTTTATCCTGAATGCTGTTCATCAGTTCGGCGGTTTTCTGCACGCTCTTATTGCCTTCGTAAACGGCGGCGGCGGCAAGATACACCTCTTTTTCTGTCGTTGCTGCATTGTCGGCATTTTGTTCAATATTGGCAGACATTTCTTCCATCGAAGCCGAAACTTCTTCAACCGAAGCTGCTTGTTCGGACGCGCCTTGTGCTACTTGTTGCGAGCTGGAATTCAAATACTTACTTGCATGATTTAAGCTATCCGAAATGCGTTTGGTGGAGCCGAAAACGGTTTTTACATTTGCAAATGTTTCCTTAAGTAAACCCGCTAATGCGCCCATTTCATCATTCGATGTAAATTTCAATTCTGCACTCAGGTCTCCCGTTGCTGTGCTATTCAAAAATTGCGATATTTGTTTCAACGGGCGAGAGATATACATATAGATTGTAAACAACACCGAAATTATGATAAAAAACAGAGCCAATATAATTGTGATTACGATACTATTTGACGAGGTTTTGGCTTCTTTTATAATAGAACGAACGTTGGTTGTGTAAAGCACGACCCCGATATTTTGCCCCGAAAAGTCAATTAACGGAAAGGTTGCAATTTCCAAGGAATCATTGTGGGACATGAAAAATTTAGAATCCCCATTTTCAAGCGCATTGTATATTGCAGTACTGTCTATGGTCGATTTAGAAGAACTTGCATCTAACAAATAATTGCCAATTTTCAACTTATCTTTGCTGTCCCGGCTTAGTGATGCAAATTCTTTTTTTACGAAAACATATAAGTTTTCATTTTTAGCAAGTCCAATGTAGTCAATCAGTTCGTGCATATCGAAGAAATATTCTGCCGAACCGACATATTTTTGGTTATCAAAAATAGGCGCGATTCCGCGCAAAAACGTGCCGCCTTTACCTGTTTCTAAACCCGAAACAGCCGCCTTTGTTTGTGCAACTTTTAAAATAGTGTTCCGGAACGCGCTTAGGTCGTCTCCGCCGTCGCCGTCGCCGGGTTTGCGCCATGTGCGCAGAAAACTTACAGCCGGAGCTTTATGAAATTGTATGCGAATACCGCGTTCACTCACACTGGATATTTGTTCTAAAATCGGGCTTATTTTGGAACGCAGAAATGCTCTGCCTTCAGCTTCGTTTGGTATTCTGTATGCTTGAATAACATCATCGGACACTGAAAATGCTATGGCAATATGTAGTGCCGACCGTGAAACGCCGTCAATACCTGCCTGAAACTGATGTTGCATACGTTTACCGTGTTTGAGTAAATCGCCTTCAATTCTGTCTTTTACGGAACGGTTTACGACAATAAGAACCAGTACTCCGGCGATTGCCAAAATTGAAACTACCGGTAGTATGAGTTTTAGGCTCAGCTTTATTTTTGTGCTCTTTGTTTCCACATTTTATATTTTTTATGGTTCTAACTTACTTTGAAATATGCAATCATTTCTCGCAAAATATTTGTGCTGTCTGCAAGTTTATCCGCATTTTTTGCAAGCTCTGCGGCTGAAATTGCATTTTTTTGAGTGATACGGTTCATTTCTGTGATTGAAACTCCGATGACTTCCGAATTTTTCTGTTGTAATTTTGCAGCTTCGGATATTCCGGAAATATATTCATACGTTTTGTTAATATCTTCAATTAAAGTGTCTAAAAGCTCTACGGCTTTATCTGCAATTTCTGTGCTGTTGGACGATAAATCTTCAATTTCTTCGGCTGAAATTTGGCTTTTTTCCGCAAGGTCTCCCACTTCGCCGGCCACAACTGCAAAACTTTTGCCCGAATCGCCTGCTCGCGCAGCTTCTATGGCTGCGTTAAGCGATAAGATATTGGTTTGGAATGCAATATGTGATATTACTTCCGTTTTGTGCGCAATATTTTTAAGCATTTCGGCTGCGGTCTTCATATCTGCACTTCCGCTTTTGGCATTGGTTACTACGGCGAATGCCATATCTTCCGTTTGCCACGAGTTGTGTGCTGTTTGCTCGATGTTGGCGGTCATTTCGTGCATCGATGCTGCCAAACTTTCCGAAGTTGCTACTTGTTGTATTGTAAGTTGCGAAATATTTTTAGCACTCCGGCTCAGCGCATTTCCGCTGCTTACGAAGTTATTTATATTATCTTTAATGCCTTCGATTACGTTTTGTAATTGCACGGTCATAGTGTTTAGTGCTTCAAAAACTTCTCCGAATTCATCGTTTCGTTGGAGTGGCAATGTTTGTGTGAAATTGCCGTCTGCCATGCGTTTTGCCGCAGTTTTTATTTGTTTTAAAGGTAAAATTATTTCTTTTGAGAATAAAAAAGCCATAATTATTGCCAGCCCTACGGCTATCAGCATTCCGATGATAATAATTTGTTTTGCATAAACGATTTCGTGAAGTTGGTTTGCTTCGTTTTTAGTCTCCTCAAAATATTGTAGCGTGTTTGTAAATTCTTGTTTTGTTTTTGCAAACAACGGATTGGTTTCTTTTTCAAACGTTTCTAATGCTTCATTTTTTTGAGCGTATTGCAGAAGGGTTTGAACCTTCTGTGCTGAATTATGCAAATCGTTGTGTGCAATTTTTAGGCGTTGAAAGTACAGTTCGGATTCGGGCAAGTCGGTTTCGATTGAGGCTTTTAGTGTGTCGGACAGCCATAAGCCGAGTTTGCATTTTTTCGGGTCGGATTCTACTGCCTGCTTGTTGTCGGGGTTCAGAACAAAATCAGTCAGTTCGTTGTACCATTGCAAGTGTCCGTTGAATTGGTTGTTAATGTTGCTTGTATATTCGGCGTGTTTAATGTATTTTTTTTGCTTAGTTACGGTGTCTTGAATTAGGCTTGAGACTATAATTGCGAGTATTACGAATACCATGACAATGGTACCCAATCCGATATATATTTTCAGATTGATTGTCAAGCGCGTATGTATGTTGAACAGGTTTGCCATGTGTACTGTTTATTTAATCGGGTCTTCGTTCAAAGTGTCATCATTGTCGTTATTTTCAGAGTGTGTTTCTGCATCGGAAAACTCGTCATCGGAGAAGAAATTATTGTCCGTTTCTGTGTCTGATTTTTGTGTATTCTCTTCATTTACAAATTCATAGTCAGAAAAAAGATTATGGTCTTTTACATCACGCTCTTTGAAATCTTCGGTCATCGTGCTGAAATCTGTTTTTCTTACGATTTTGTACAAATCCTTTATCATTTGGCTAATTTCATTCGTAGTTTCGGTAAAATGCTGAATTTCTTCGTCCAAATGTGCAATTGTATAACTAAGTGTCTGAGATTCAATATGTTGCTTTTTTGTGCTTTGTGCAATTTTTTCAATTTGCTTTGCCGTGGTTTTGATGTCAGGGACTATTTGGGCTGAAATTCTGCCGGTGCGTTCGCTCATTAGTATGCCGGATTTGGAAATTTTGTCAATTTCTGCTGCCGATTTTTTACTTTTTTCCGACAATTTTTGGATAGAGGCTGCTACCACGGCAAATTCTTTACCATATTCGCCGGCTTTGGCGGCTTCGATGGCGGCATTCAACGCCAAAATATTGGTTTGAAAGGATATATCGTCAATAACTTTTATTTTATTGATGATTGTATTTAATGTTTGAACAGATTTCTGAACGTTTTTGTTATTTATGTCTATTTTTACGGCAGACCGCTTGGCTGTTCCGGCAATATCTTCGGCTTTATCCATATTTTCTTTCAACAATTTAATAACGCCGGTGTTCATGTACAAAATATTGTTCACCACGGCGGTTTGTTGGCGGAAGCGTTCTACGGCAATTGTTATTTTTTCTTCTATTTCCAGAGTAAGTGTTGCAAGTTCTTCTTTTATGTGTTGAACTTCGTTTTCACGTCGTTCGAGTTTTGCGGTTTTCGTATCTATTTCAATAAAAAAATCTGCCAACTCGTCGGTATCACGTTGTTTGCTCAGCTCTTTTTTCCGGATATTTTCAATTTGGTGATTAAAATACTTTGTCGCTGTTTTTTGTGCAATTATTAATCCGATAATGTTTAAAATAACGGCTAATATTAGCGTAAGAACAAATACTCCAAACGGTGCAAATGTATATGCCGCGAACACACCGCCGAGCGATGTGCCGAGCATACTCAACGGAGCAATGGTTACGCGAAACACCAACATATTGCCTGCCAACAACTTATAGATATAAGCCGAAAGCGGAAAAACAACGCTGATGAGGATTATGGCAACGATTGCGTGATTCATTATTTATTTTATTTCTTGGGGTTCGGTGGTTTGGTTTATTTCCGTGAGTTCGTCCATGGTAAATACTTTGTCAATATCCACCAACATTATAAACTGTCCGTTTATGCTAAATGCGCCTGTTATGAGTTCCGATTTGTATTTGGACCCAATGTCGGGGCGGTTCATAATTTGGTCTTTCGTGATTTGCACCACTGCACCCGGCTCGTCCACAAGTGCGCCTACATCGACTTTTTCGTTCTCAATATCAACCCGAAACGTAACAATGACGGTTCGTTTTTTGATTTCAATGGGTGTCATGCCGAATTTCATGCGCGCATCCACCACGGGCATAACCGTGCCGCGCACGTTGATGATGCCGCGCATGTACGAGGGCGAACGCGGAACTTTGATAATTTCGGGCACTTCGATAATGCTTACGGCTTTATCAATAGGTGCGGCAAACGTTTCGGTTCCGAGCCGAAATGTGAGGAATGTATTTTTGGTATTTTCGTTCTGTGCCATCTTTGTATTGACTATATGTTATCGAATATTCTGTCTAACGTTCTAACTATCAACT
>DYSM01000041.1:7352-14289 GCA_020718265.1 Draconibacterium orientale
TCTAAATCTCTTCTTTTGATGAAAATTTCTTGATGATTTTGTTGGTATCCAGCACCAAAGCCACGTTTCCGTCGCCGAGAATGGATGCGCCCGTGATGATGTCGTGTTTGCGATATAATTTGCCGAGCGGTTTCAGCACGGCTTGGTATTCGCCAATCACAGTATCAAACACGATTCCGACTCGCTTATTTTCATATTTTACGATAACGAAATTCACTTCTTCCGGATATTCGCCGCCGATTTGCAATTCGTCTCGCAGGAAATAGAACGGAATTTGCTCGCCGTCCAGAACCAAAATATTTTGGTATTTGTTCGTGAGATTTTTGTATTTAAGCTCACGAATGCGTGCAACAGATGTGAGCGGAACTACAAACAATGACGCGCCCACGGTTACCAGCAAACCGTCTATAATTGACAGTGTCAGAGGTAGTTTCAGCGTAATGCGTGTGCCTTGTCCCTTTTCACTTTTTATCTCAATATCGCCGCGCACATCGGCTATTTTGCGTTTCAGAACATCCATGCCCACACCGCGCCCCGAAATGTCGGTAACTTTATCAGCGGTTGAAAAACCGGGCATGAAAATTATTTTCAACGCATCTTCTTTGGTCAAATGCACATCGTTTGAGATGAGTCCGCGTTCGATTGCTTTTTTCTGAACTTTCTCTGTATCAACACCTTTACCGTCGTCTTCCACGTCAATATGTACGTTCGAGCCGGAATAATAAGCTCTCAATATAATTTTACCTTGCTCGGCTTTTCCCGCTGCAACTCGTTCCGCCGGCGTTTCAAGACCGTGGTCAATGCTGTTGCGAATGATGTGCATGAGCGGGTCGGTAATGATTTGCAGCAGCGTTTTGTCAATGCGCGTGTCAGTGCCTTCGGTAATAAAATCAATGTCTTTTTTGATTCCTGTGGACAAATCGCGCACCAAACGGCGGAAACGCGTTACTGTGTTTTCAACAGGAATGAGGGATATGCTGAGTGCGTTGTCGCGTATTTGCTCGGTAATATTTTCTAAGGTTTCGGAAATTGCAATGAGTTCGGTATCTTTATTTTTGGCGGTGTGCATTTTCAGGGCGGCTTGTGCGGTAACAAGTTCGCTCACCAAATTCATGTATTGGTCGATTTTCTCGGTGGCTATCCGAATGCTTGTGATTTCGCTTTCTTGGGCAAATTTTTGTATTTTTTCCGAAACTTTTTTCTCCTGTTGTTTTTCGCTCGTTTTGGGTTTTGCCAAATTTTGCGCCAAAGTTTTCAACGTTTGATAATCAAAACGTTCGGATGGTTTGGACTTTTCCAGCAAATTTAGATAATCTTGATTTGAAACAAGTTGCCAGTCGCCAATTTTTTTAATTTCAATGGTGCATTCGTCTTCGGCGAACATGAACACATCGTTAATTTCGAGGACGGATTCTTTGGTTTCCAGCAAAACTTCCCAATACGTGTAGCAAACCGTGAAATCGAATTTGCCGAATGACGGTATGGCTTGCGTATGGGCAAATACTTTGCAGTCGCCCATGGCGCGGATGTCGTCGAGCAGGAAAAGCGGATTAGTTCCGTTATCAAAAATATCAGAATTAGGTTTGAAATAAATATAATACGTGGCTTTGGGAATTATCTGAGACGAAGTGCCATGCGAGCCGTTCAGAATTTTGTCTTGAAAATCGTCGGCATCCATTTCATCGGCGCTTACGAGTTTGGCAATACGTTTGGACAGTTCGGCATGGCGCGACATTACTTCGGGGTCTGAATCCGTTTTGAGCAAATTTCGCAAATGATCAACGGATTCAAATGTTGCATTCAGTAATTCGATGCCGGTCTGTTTCTTTCCGGTGCGAATTTCATCGTAAATATTTTCAAGATTATGCGTGAAATCCGAGATTTTATCGAAGCCAAACATGGCACCGCCGCCTTTGAGCGAGTGCATGATTCGGAAGACTTCGTTCACGAGGTCTTCGTCCTGCGGTGCTCCTTCGAGCCTAAGCACGGCGTTTTCGAGCGCGTTTATTAAATCGTTTGCTTCTTCTATGAATTTATTCCTGAAATCTTCCATTGCCGAAT
This sequence comes from Draconibacterium orientale, assembly GCA_020718265.1. Classification (GTDB taxonomy): domain Bacteria; phylum Bacteroidota; class Bacteroidia; order Bacteroidales; family JAADGE01; genus DYOJ01. The sequence continues at coordinate 9,414 of DYSM01000041.1, forward strand.
GTTTTCAACCCTTTGCGGGCTTTGTATTTGGAGGTTTACATTACAACCGTCGGGACTTAGCGAATAACTTTGTCTAATGCCGAAAGGAGTTTGGCGGGCACGAAGGGCTTGATAATCCAACCGGTTGCGCCTGCATCTTTTGCTTCCATTTTTTTATCGCGTTGCGATTCCGTTGTCAGAAACAGAATGGGAATACGGCGATAGTCGGGGTTTTCCCGCACGGCGCGTATGAGTTCAATTCCGTTCATGTTCGGCATATACAAGTCGGTTATGAGCAGGTCTATTTCTGTAGTGCCGTCAAAATATTTGAGCGCATCTTTTCCGTCAATGCCCACGAGTACGTTGTATCCGGCGTTTTCGAGCGTAAAGCTCACAACTTCTCGTATGCTTTCTGAATCATCAACAATTACAATTGTCTTAGCCATGGCTTATTTATTTCTGATTTTTATTTCTTTTTTCTACTGATTGAATTCTGATAACATTTGCGCTTCGGTTATTGAAACACGTAGTTTTTGCGGTAAATCAAACGTAAATTTACCTGTTTTTTGTTCTTGGTCTAAGGTGCGTTTTATGGAAATAAACAGTTGCATGGCTGCCAAATCCAAATTTTCCACATCGTTTATCAAGATTTCAAATTTACTGAACTTGTCGATAGCGGCATTCACTTCCGGCATCATCGGTTCAAGAGTGATGACGCTCAACTTTCCGCTGAAATTTATTTGAGCGGTTCCGTTCTTATCTGATATTTGTAATCCTTTATCTTTCATTATGTTGAATAATCTGTTTTTTAGAAAAATTCAATTTCTTCTTCGTCTTCGACGACATCGCCGGTTTGCTTTCCTAATGCAACGTTATCATGCACAAGTCGTTCGCTCTTCATGGTATAGCTGGAGCGATGTTCTTTGAGGTTTTCTACTTTTTCAATTTCGGATGTATGTTCAATTTCAATTAAGTCGAAAAGTTCTTTCAGTCGAATAATTATGTTCGATGCGGCTTGCTCGTAGAACATGTAATATTTTATTTCTTTGACAGCACTGGTGATGTCGCCCGACACGGTGCGTTCTATTTTTTCTGTTTCAACGATAATGTCTCTTATGCTGATATTTTTTTCTTTAATTTCCTGCAAAAGGACTTTGATGTCTGTATCAAACGTGCGTACATCGCGGCATCCGACATTTATATTGTCGTTTTCCAATTTTTCGTAATCGCTGCTGCATTTTCCAAAATAGCGGCTGATGTCACTTTTGTTGGAATCGGCGGAGCGACAAACGGTTTCAAACTGTGTGATAATGTCCATGATGTTGCTTTGGTCGGCAAACATGGCTCTGGATTTGGCTATAACCGATTGCGATAACTCGCTCACTTTCTGCGTAATGTTGGTATATTCAATATAATCGGAATGGTATTTTTGCAGTATTTTTTTTGTCGTTTCAATATTGTCGTCAATATCGTTGTTGCGCAATACATACTTGTTGGTAATTTCCTGAACGCGTTCCAATTGTTCTTCAACCATGTAGAAATCATGGTGTTTCACGGGGTTTACGCTGCGCAAGCCTGAAATTTTCAGAGTGTCGCCGGTAAGTTCGTTTATGTCGCTGCGGATATCAACAAATTTTTCGGAAATAACTTGTACTGCCGTCTGATATTCGTGATTTGTACGAATGAGTTGTGCAATTTGCAAATCAGCTATGTCCTTGATTTGCAGCATGTATTGTTTCGAAAGTGCGGTGTCGTTTTTATCTCGAATGGCTTGAATTTTTTCAATCATGTGGCGATGCGCCTCGCTGATGTGCTCAATTTTTTGACGGATAATGTCGCTGTATTGCAAATTCGTAATGATTTTGCTGACATTTTCCTGATAGCGCGTTTTAATTTTGCGAAGTTCCGGTATTCGTCGTTCGCCTTCGTATTTTTTATCGTACAGATTTTTTAGGGCTGTCGAAATTTTTTCTTCGGCGCGTTCGGTATTGATGTGATTATTTTCTTTTTGTTCGCGCAGTTTTTCCTGAATTTTGTCGTGCAATGTTTTTATTTCGGTGAGCGATTCTTCAAAAAGTGCATTGACGCGCTTAACTTCCTTTATATAGGTGTTGAACAGTTCTATTTCCGTGTTAAAATTATCGCGTTTATCTTTATTGAGCAGTAAATTAAATTTCAAACTGCTGGATAAAAAGCTGAGTGTGAATATGTTCTGAGCATAATTTTTGAGCGGAATATACATCAAATTCAAATACGAAATAACACGGTCGATGATATCTGCATTTTCACCGAAAAAATTTTCGGAGCAGCGCAAACTTTTTTTGAATTCGGTTTGAAAATGTTGAATTTTTGCAGAAAGTGCAATATTTTCTGTCCCGGCTGTTAAATCAAACACACTGCTGACGTTTTCCGAGATACTTTCTATGCGAGAATATTGTTTTTTCAGATAATTATTCAGCATAATAAAATCGCCGGTCGAACAGGTGTTCAACTCGGAAACACTTCCATCAATGTTTGATAATGAGGAAGTTATACTGTCAAAAATCGTATTTGTAGGTGTAAACTTGTTCGGCATCTTCTTATATTTCGCGTATTAATACAGTGCACACAGCATTACGTTACAAAATTTATTCCAATTTTTTCGGACGTGTTACTTTGTGTTCGATTATTTCGGCTAAACTAAAAAACATTTGGCGAATAAAAAAGCAACAATCAAAAATAAAGTAAACTTTACATTTATACGACTGAGCTTCCTTTTTTTAAATTTCTTAAAATCAATAAGATAGATAAAATTCCGGACATAAAAAGAACTGCTCCAAAAACGTAATCGGCAAAGATTATTTTACCCGTTCCGAACAAAAACAGCATCACCGCCAAAACACCCAAAAACCAATTTACAAACAAACGTCCGTAACCGCTGTCCGGCGCAACATCAGGCACAAGTTTAGCAATTGGTTTCCAGCCGCTTGCCGACGGATGAACTTTTGTATAGAACGATTTCAACTTTTCCGTATCTTCGGCTTTGGTCAAAAATGTAACTGAAACCCAAACCAAGGTGGACCACAACGCAATGATTATCAGACTAATTTCAAAATCTCCGGCTAAAACATCAAATTTAAAACCATATTTTAAAACAGGGTAAATTATATAAGGCGCAAGCATTGCCGAAATTTCAGACCACGCATTGATGCGCCACCAAAACCAGCGCAACAGCAACACAGAGCCGATGCCCGCACTCATGGTCAGCACGAATTTCCACGCATCGCTGATTCTGTCAAACTGTGTCGTTACGAGCAACGCGAAAAACATCAGCGCAAAGGTTGTGATGCGTGAGATGCGCATATATTTTTTTTCATCGGCATTTTTATTGATGAAAGGTTTGTATAAATCGTTGATAATGTACGATGTCCCCCAAACTGTTTGCGATGCCAACGTGGACATAAATGCTGCCAGAAACGCCGCCAACAACAAGCCGGTGAAGCCCGACGGTAACAAGTCGCGTATCAGCATCACGTAAGTTGCGCCTTTGTCCGGCGCGGTCGGATACAAAATCATGGCGGCAAGCGCAGCTAAAATCCAGGGCCAAGGACGCACCGCGAAATGTGCAATCTGAAACCATAACGTTGCTAACAGCGAGTGTTTTTCATTTTTGGCGGACATCATGCGTTGCGCAATGTAGCCGCCGCCGCCGGGTTCCGCACCCGGGTACCAGCTTGCCCACCATTGCACACCCATGTAGGCGATGAGCGCGGTCAGCCCAAGCGTGAGCACGCCGCTTTCTTTTTCGGATGATATTGCGGGAAGAAAATTCAGAGCCGATTCGGACAATTTTTCTTTTATGCCGGAAATCCCGCCCACATCTGCGTGATTTACTGCAAAATACGCCAGAACAACGCTGCCTGTCATGGCTATCAGAAACTGAAAACTGTCGGTAAACGACACGCCTGTCAAACCGGAAAGCGACGAATAGATTGCCGTAAAAAGCATCAAACCGGCTGTTGCTACAAGGTGCGAACTGATTGAGAATCCGAGAACTAAGAATTCCGAGTATCCGAAAATAGTCATTTCCGGAAAAATAACTTCCAAAATTTTGACCATCGCCAAGTTTACCCAAGCAATGACAATTACGTTCATGAAAATACCGATATACACGGCACGAAATCCGCGCAAAAAATTTGCAGGTCGCCCAGCGTAACGTATGGATACGAACTCGGCATCGGTCATAATGCCCGAACGTCGCCAAAGTTTTGCAAAGAAAAATACCGTAAGCATTCCGCCGAACACCATGTTCCACCACAGCCAATTGCCGGCAATGCCGTTTTGCGTAACAAGTTCTGTTACAGCAAGCGGCGTATCGGCGGCAAACGTGGTTGCCACCATGCTCGTTCCTGCAATGTACCACGGCAATTTTCGTCCGCCCAAAAAATAATCGGACATGCCTTTGCCCGACCGTTTGGTCATGTAAATACCAATGGCTAAGCTAATTATGAAATAAGCCAGAATAATGAGCTTGTCGGTAAGAGTCAAAATCATGTCAAAAATTCAAAAAGGTTGAAACTCAAAATTTCGACTAAATTAAATATAACAAATGAGTATTGAAACATTTGTTTACTGATTTTTTTTGTCAATACTTCGTTAGATTTTAGAATTTAGATGTTAGATTTTAGACTCAAATCGCTTAATACCAATTAGTTACAATCAATCTTCTAATTTGAGATATTTTATTATCTAAATTACAATAAATCAATATCTTACATAAAATATTAACGGGCTATTGGTTGTAAAATATGCGTGACATAATACCAAATAGAGATTAAATTTCTTAAAAACGTAAATTTGTATTATTGAGTTCAGTATAAAAAGTCATAAAGTTAAAAGTTTGTAAAGTTAAATTACT
>DYSM01000042.1:0-10861 GCA_020718265.1 Draconibacterium orientale
ATTTAAGTAAATTGCTTATTATCAGTAATTTAACTTTACAAACTTTCAACTTTACGACCTTTTTAGACCGGACTCAAATATGAAATATGAATTTCCAATGACCATGACAAATGACTAATATCAAATTACAAGTAACAAATTTTAAACCAAATATCATGTTAAAAAAAGTTTATTTATTTCTGATAATCATAGGGTTATCAACACAAGTTTTCGCGCAAATCAGCGGAATTTCAGTGTCGAAAATTGCGGCAATTTGCGCCGGAACCGTGCCGAACAAAGGCATTGAATTTGAGCCGGCGTTTGAGGTCAATCGAGTTTACGGCTATTACGATTTAGATTGGCTAAATAACGTAAGGTATTCTGGCGATACTGTGATGCAGAGTTCGGGAATGGGTTTTCGATTTTCTTATGGATTGCTGGAAAATTTGGAAATTGGCGTGTCTTTGCCGTCGGATGTGAGCGAATTAGGCTTTGGCGCAAAATATCAGTTGCCGTTCGGCGAGAAATCAAAATTTGCAATCTTAGCAGGTGCCGATAAGACTATTTCCAACAGTTTCTTTAATGTGAAATATGATTACAGACCCGTAATAAGCTTTGGAGCAGCCTATTCACTTGAAGTTACGGACAAATTTTCGATAGATGCTAATTTGCAAGCAGCTAAGGATTTAGCTGATTATGCTTACACTCCGGAAGATAAATTCTATGCTGTAACAGATTTTGGATATTATGTTACGGAAGGATATCAAATTGCACTTGCAGCAGAATATTTATACATTTCAGATTCATTTTTCAAAAACCGAGCACTCACACTCACGCCCGGTTTCACAGTCGAACGTGCCGAAAATTTTAGTCTTCTGATAGGTGCGCCATTTTCGGTTTGGGGTGAAAGGACAGAGAAATCGTACGGATTTTTTACCGCACTTACAATTATGATTGATTGATTTTCGGTAAAGTTAAACGTTGTAACAGATTGACAGACATAAGATAAAACAAAACAACCACACTAAGTACCGCCGCCGGAATTGCTGCACGCTCGTCGAAAATAGCAAGCGCAGCGGCAACGGAAAAGCCGGTACTTTTTGTGGTCAGCATCAAATTGCGACTGACAATTTTATCGGCGGCTAAACGCTTCTTCATCAATATGTTGTATAAAATTCCGAGTCCGAACATTGAAATTCCGAGCACGAGTAAAAGTCTGATAAGCAAATCTATATCACTGAATATCAAATCTTTATTCAAACCAATGGATGTATAAATTAAGAGCGCGAAACCCCAATCGGTAACGCGACCGCGCGCTCGTTCGGCAAATTTTGCTGTAGCTTTCAATCGCAAAAGTCGCGACAACAAAAGCGGAAAGACAACAATAATCAGCATTGTTTTTACAAGTGAAGAATACGCAATGGTTTCCGAGCTTAACTGTGAGATAATCAGCGGAGTAAGAAAAATTGAAACCAAATATGCGCCCAAAATTCCGGACATGGCAAAACGCACATCACTTTTGAACGAATAGCTAAACGGCACAACCACAACACCGGGCGGACCGGCGGCGACAACCAAAAATCCGGCAAAAATCAGCGGGTCGTCGATGAGAAAATATGCTAAACCTAAAATTGCAGAGCCGAGAACGACAAAATTCAACAAAATAGAAACCGCCGTAACTTTCAGAAGATAGCGAAAATCCGTGAGCGCACTAAACGCAATTCCGGAGGTAGAAAAAAGCATGACTGCCGCTAAAATCCAAGACGTGTAATGTTTCAGATATACAGCGCCTTGCGGCAAAAAAATTCCGGCAAGAAGCGACAAAATCAGAATGAAATTTCTATTTTTTACAAAATTTATGAGCATAATTTTTCATTTTGGGTGCAAATATCGAAATAAAATTTTAATAAAATATTCTTATTTAGAATAATTCTAAATAAGCGATTATTCAAACCTCAAAAAACAAAGAATTTGAGATATTTAAGAAAAAAAATTATCTTTGTAGCTTTAAAAAATTTCAATTATGAGCAAGAAACTTTTTGTAATCGCATTTTTTGCGGCAGTTCTTTTGGGCACAGCGTGTCAGAAATCGGCAGATGAGCAAATTCTCGGCACTTGGAAAATAGAAAGTATAAACACGTCGGAAAGTATGGACGATGTTTCGCGCGAAATGTTCAAACAAACAAATGCGGAGATTATTGAAAAATCGACATATACCTTTGAGAAAGAAGGTGTTATGAAGTTTTCGATGGACGGCACAAATTCAACTTGGAAATGGGATTTGTCGGATGATGCAAAAAGTATTACGTTCGATATCGACGGCACAAAGCGCACGTATGATGTTAAAAGTTTAACAGAAAAAGAAATGATTTTGGACGATAAGATTGCAGAAGGCAACGTTCAAACTTCTACATATAAGAAACAATAAATCAGTATTTTAACGTGAAAGATATTTTTATTTGTCATGCCAAAGATGACAAGAAAAGTGCACGCGCTTTGGCAACAAAACTGGAAAACGAAAAACAAATCAGTTGCATTGTATCGGCTACGGAACATCCTGAAAAAGAGCCGGATATGGATGTCAAAGTGTTTGTTCTGATTCTCAGCGAAGCTGCTCGTCATTCTACGGATGTGATGCGTTTGGTAAATATTGCTTTGGATAAAGAAATTCCGATTATTCCGTTCAAAACAGCACCTGTCCGAGAGGATTTGGGCACAAGTTTCATGCTGCATCAACTCGAATGGGTGGATGCACACAGCGACGGTTTCGATACAGCAGTCGATTTGCTTGTTGAAATTTATTCGGAACACACGAACGGCGAAGCTCCTGTAAAGAAAGTTGCCAAGCAAAAAAAGTCGGAATCGCAACCGATGTCCAAGCAAACAAAATACACGCTGATAGCCGTTGGGATTGCACTAATGGTGGTCATGCTTTGGTATTTTACGTCGGACAAAACGAAGGACGAGAACACGACAGCGCAGAATAATGTTGCGCAAACGACTACAAACACAACTCAAACAATAACACCATACATTGCACCCGAAGGTTCAGAACCGATTATCGGAACATGGAAAGTTATTGATTATCAGGACAGCAGACGTATGACACCGGAGGAAGAAGCGGCAACACAAGTCAATATTGAAGCTTTGAAAACCAATGCTTTAGTTATTTTCAGAGCCGACGGAACTTTTGCTCGAACAGGATTTACGAAACAACCGCAAACCGGTCGCTGGCAATTTGACAAAGAAAAATTGCTCATAAGTTTAACGCCCGACGGCAGTAGTCGTCCGGAACAAGTGAATATTATGAAAGCACCCGACAGCACATTTACAATTATAGTGAATGAAAAAGCAACGACACCAAGCGGCGGACTGGAAGACGTTACAACAAAAATCACATTCGGAAAGCAGTAAACAGTGATTAGAAAACGCGTAAATATTTGATATTATGTAGGTTGTCGTCAATCATTCGTATTGAGTGAATTGTCATTTATTGTCATAAAGTAGTCATTTGTATTTTTTCATTCTGTTTTTATTGAATTTCTACGGAATTTCAATAAAAACAGAATGAAAAAATATTCAAATGAAGAAATGTCTATAATTTACATGAACTCAAAGATTTACACGTTTTCTTACAGACACGATTTACCATCTGCCGTCAAAAGCTAATCCAATCATTGTAATATCGTCTCTTTGGTCGGCTCTGCCTTGATATTCGAGCAGGTTTCTTTCCAAAATTGTGCGTTGCTCACTCATCGGTAATTCCTTGATTTCGTTGAGAACGCCCATCAATTGCGGTGTTCCGTAACGTTTACGTGCAATATTATTTTGGTCGATATAGCCATCGGTACTGAGCCAAAGTTTATCGCCTTTTTTTAAGATAAGCTCTTCGTCCGAAAATTCTGATTTTTTATTGTGTTTCAACTTCATTCCGCCGATAGAACGCCTGTCTCCGCGCAACAAATCCACATCTTCAACATTGTTTTTGCAGAAATATAACGGGCGTTTTGCGCCGCAAAATTTTACCCTATATTGCTCATCGTCTTGCTTTTCAATTCGACAAAGCACAACATCCATACCGTCGTTATTTTCAGTTTCATCTTGTCGAAGCGCGCGCTTTATTTTTCTGTCCAATGCTGTTAAAATTTCAGCAGGTTTAACAATTTTACTTTCAAGCACAATTTCTTTCAGCATTTGGTTTGCCATCATGCTCATAAACGCACCCGGCACGCCGTGTCCGGTGCAATCTACGGTTGCAATAAATATTTTTTCGGTAAATGAATCTTTTGCAGGCATGTGTGCAAACCAATAAAAGTCGCCGGAAACAATATCTTTTGGTCGGAAAATGATAAAGGAATCAAAGAAGCGTTTCATTTCTTTTTGGCTTGGCAAAATCGCTTGTTGGATATTGCGGGCATAGCTGATGCTTGATGTAATTTGCTGATTTTGATGCTCAATACGTTCATTTTGCTGTCTCAGTTCTTCGCTTTGAGAGTAAAGTTCTTCATTTTTTTGACGAATTTCGAACTCTGCTTTCTTCAGATTAGTAATGTCTGTATCTATGGCAATGAGGTGTTTTAATTTGCCTGCATTATCAGTAATTGGAGATAACGTGGTATGAATCCAAATTTTATCGCCCGATTTTGTTGCAGCTTGTAGTTCGTAATCAACGCTGTGCAGCTCTGTTTTTGCTTTGTTTATCAGGTGTTTAATTTCAACCGGCGTTCGCGGTCCGACTATATTTTTGCTGAACGTTTGGGTCAAATCATCGAATGTAAAACCGAACATTCGCGTATAGGCATCGTTTACCCAGATAAAATCGCCTTCCGGATCGGTCATTAATATAGCATTGTCGGTTTCGCTGGCAACGAGCGAGAGTTTTTCGAGTTCAACATTCTGGCGTTCAAGCACTCTGGCTTGTTCGATAATCATTTTATGCTGTTCGCGGATTTCGTTTTCAGCTTTTTTAACTTTGTCGATATTTGCATCTATAGCAATAAGTCTCGATACATTTCCGACTTCGTCAAATGTGGGTGTGAGTGTGGTTTGAATCCAAATTTTATCGCCGTTACGTGTCTGATTTTGATTATCATACACCACTGTTTCTTTATTTTCGATACATCGAGTGATGATTTTTTTTATTTCGGGATTTGAGCTTGCACTTAAAATATTTGAATCGACTTCGTGCGTGTATAGTTGCAAGGTATAGCCGTAAAGTCTTGTAAATCCGGCATTTACCCATTCAAAATTTCCTTTGGAATCCATAATCATTACCGCATTGTCTGTTTTACTTGCAACGATTGATAATTTTTCCAATTCGGTGTTTGCAAGTTCAAGAGCCTGTGATTGTTTTTGAATTTCTTCGTTTTGATTGTGTATTGCAACATTCTGATAATTAAGTTTTTTATTGACTTTTCGTTGTCTGAAAACGCTCCAAACAACGAACGAGAGCAATACCGCAATCACGAGCAACATACTGTAAAGAATGTCGTTTTCTTCTTTTTGGTTTTCAATTTTAGTATCCTTTTCTACCAACTTTTGGTCAATTTCTTTAAGCTGATTTTGTTTTTCTTTCAATTCTTTGTCGGCATTTAAAATTTCCGACTTTTGCATCTCATACGCTTTTTGTTGCGCACCTATTCTCAACTCTTGCTCATCCAAAACGCGTAAATTAGCTTCTAATTTTTGTTTTTGCTGTTGAATTTCCAAAGTCATTGAATCTAATCTTCGATTTTGTCGCAGGACTTCATCTTCTTTTATGGTAATGAGTCGTTCCTTTTCTTTTATGTCATCGCGTTGTTTGTCTATTTTTTCCTGTTGCGCATCCAGAAGCGCATTTTGTTCAGAAATTTGTTGCCTTTGTCGTTCGAGCTCTTCGCGTTCTTTTTGGAGTTCTTTTTCGGTTTCGGAATACATTTCTCGAATTGCATCTTTGGTGCCGCCAAGTTTCAAAAGTGTTTTCGAGATTTCATATTTTTGACCTTCTGCATTTTTTTCGTTTATTTCAAACTTTTTTGACGATTCTCCATGGTTTACAAAGTTTACAACCGTATAAGTCATAGCTTTTGCTCTATCCGTAATCATCAAGGTTTTTGTGCCTTTTATTTGTGCTAAAATAACATCCAAATAGCCGTTCTGACTTCTTTCCACAAACATGATATGCACATCGGTAAAATCCTTATAGCGTTTGAATTGAATAATTTTTACAGGTTTTTCCTTTATCGGACGGCTGGCTGCCAAAATTTCCAATTCTTTTGCAACCTTCGCCGAACCATAAACGCCGATGGTAAAAGGGCTGCTTTGGTTATCATCTTCCCACACAACTCCATAAGCGATGTTGTAAATCCAGAGTGCTAAGTTTTGCTCCGGCGAATTTTGGGACATCGCACGCTGTCCGCCTACAAAAAAAAGCAGCAGAAAGGCAAGACTAAATATGTAGAACCGATGTATCATTTCTCAATTGAAGTTACTGATATTTGAGGCTACTAAGTTAAAATTAATTTATGAAATATCAAGCAATTATTTGCGAAATATGCTGTTAAAATTGTAAAATATTCGTGTCAATAAAAAAAATCAAAAAAATAATGATAATTTAATGTGAAAACGCAATATTAATGTATATGTTTTGAATTTCCGCATTAAAAAAACTTTAAAAATGGCATAAATTTTCGAGAAAAATTTTGCAGGAACAAATTTATACTTAAATTTGCACTTCGAAAAAACGAAACGGGGTATAGCGCAGTCCGGTTAGCGCGCAACGTTCGGGACGTTGAGGCCGCAGGTTCGAATCCTGCTACCCCGACAATAGAAAGAGTTAAGTTTTTGAATATCAGACTTAACTCTTTTTTATTTTAGGCAGAAGTAACTTCTGTGTGAAGAGATTTCTTTAGTAAAACATTTCCTTTCTAAAAACTTCATTAAACGTTGTCAAAGCTTAGTTCGAATATCATATAACTGTTTGATTATTAAACAATAACAACGAAAAGACAAATAGTAAACGATGTCATAATGAGAAGTTTAGAACACTTTAACGAAGTATTGTTTTCTAAATCCGAACATATTTTCGATTGAAATACCGATTAAAAGTTCTTTTAAATTTGTGAGTGCAAACGATTTCGATTATTTTCGCAAAAAAAAAGTTAGAATTATGAATTTCAATTTAACAGAAGAACAAGAGCTAATACAGCAAGCTGCGCGCGACTTTGCACGCACGGAACTTTTACCAGGCGTTATCGAACGTGATGAGCATGCCATTGCACCGACTGCACAAATTAAATCCATGCAGGACATGGGTTTTTTGGGCATGATGGTTTCGCCCGAATACGGCGGAATGGGCATGGACACAATCTCTTACGTGTTAGTGATGGAGGAATTATCCAAAATTGATGCGGCATCGTCGGTCGTTGTTTCCGTGCAAAATTCGCTTGTAAATTGGGGCTTAGAACATTATGGCACAGAATTGCAAAAGCAGAAATACCTTGTTCCGCTGGCATCAGGCAAAGCTATCGGCGCGTTTGCACTGTCGGAACCCGAAGCCGGTTCCGATGCGACTCGACAACGGACAACGGCGATTGACAAAGGCGATTATTATTTGCTGAACGGTACAAAGAACTGGATAACAAACGCTTCCGAAGCCGACTACTTTATTGTTGTTGCGCATACTCACCCTGAGCTTGGTTATAAAGGTATCAACGCATTTATTGTAGAAAAAGGGATGCCGGGATTTGTGCTCGGACCTGCCGAAAACAAAATGGGCATGCGCGCTTCGCACACGCACAGCCTCATGTTTACGGATGTGCAGATACCTAAAGAAAACCGTATCGGCGACGACGGTTTCGGTTTCAAATACGCCATGTTAAGTTTGAACGGTGGTCGTATCGGCATTGCGGCACAAGCACTCGGTTTGGCGCAAGGTGCGCTGGATTTATCGGTAAAATATTCCAAAGAACGAAAATCTTTTGGGAAATATATCAGTGAACATCAAGCAGTTGCATTTAAACTTGCCGAAATGGACATCCGAACAGAAGCTGCACGCAACCTTGTGTATAAAGCGGCATGGCTTAAAGACGAACATAAAAATTACGCCAAAGCAAGCGCGATTGCAAAATATTACGCCGCCGAAACTGCCATGTTCGTAACTACGGAAGCGGTTCAAATACATGGCGGATACGGCTATGTGAAAGAATATCATGTAGAAAGACTCATGCGCGAAGCTAAACTAACACAAATTTACGAGGGCACATCAGAAATACAAAAAATTGCAGTATCGCGCGATTTGTTAAAATAAAATCACCGCTTAGAAAACCGATAAAACGTTGCAAAAATAAAATTTATGCAACGTTTTATCTTTTGCTTTAATATTTCTAATTTTGCAGCGTTATAATGCCAAAATTTGAGTTGTCCGTATGTTCGGACACTTCTGTTTTTTTTATGTTTTTTCAAAAAAAGAAAAAAAAATATCAGTTATGAAAAGTATAGTTTTACTAACGGTTGTCTTTCTTACATTTTACAGCTTAAATGCTCAGTTTCAACAATTTGGTTCCACTAAAACCATCGGAACACGGCTTGGCGAAGGCCATTTTGAAGTCGGCGTTAATCCGTTCATAATGATTCACAAAGGCGAAAATCCCGAAGGGCACAAATACTCCGGAATCGCAGCAGTCGGCGGATATGCAATGAACCAAAACTTAGATTTCCGAATTACAGCGGGCTTACTGATTGATGCGTATGACTTGCCAAAACCCGGAAATACAAAATATTCGTATTTTGGAGCAGAATTTGAAGGAAAAGTGCTTTCAACGGGCAGAAAAATTGAAAACGGCATTGAAGTCAACCTTGGCGGAGGCATTCACGCTTGGCAAAATCACGCCGGTTTTGACGGTACTGTAAAAGTCGGTTTAAGAACCAGCCAAAGTTTTCACGCCTACACAGGTCTAGATTTAGACTTCAATTTTTACGTTGAAACGGTGGACAACACCAACAAACTTGCCTTACGTACACTCTACCGAGCACCTTTGGGTCTCGAAATATCTCCGTCATCGGCGATTTCAATTATTTTAGAAGCCGGAGTTCCGATTTCGGAATACGACCATTTTACAGCAGGAGGCGGACTTCGCCTCTTTATCAATCATCGTTAGGGGCTAAAAAAATAAAAATACACGATTCAATATAAACTTTAAAATTCGTAAAAAATAAATAGTTTTTTGTTTCGTTTGCTTTAAAACGTTGAAAATCAATCAAAATTTTATAAAAAAAACCATAATTCCGGCACTATTCATGCAATACGATTTGTACTCATAAGTTATCGTACAAATTTTAGAAACCATGAAAACAAAATTAATTTTAATCGGAACGTTTCTGCTCGCGGCTCACGTTCTGGATTCCTGCAAAGACAGAGACCCTTATATTGACCCTGTGGATGCATGTTTCGCGTTCCCGACCAAAACGTTTAAAGTGGGCGAAGTTATCAATTTCACAAACTGCTCGCAGTACGCGTATTCCTACAATTGGTCATTCGGCGATGGTTCTTCATCGAACGACAAACACGTGCAACATACTTACAATCAACCCGGTACATACTCTGTACTTATGACTGCTTACGGCGAAACAAACGATGCACAAGACGTACAACAAGTAGTAGTGGAAGCCAGCACGGATTTAGATTTGCTCGTGATGTATTTTCTGACGGACGACCCGGTAAGTAATTGTGATGTAACACTTTACGCAAATGAAACGGATTGGTTTAATTTCCAAAATCCAATTATAAACGGCAAAACAAATTTGTCTGGAAGCATTATTTTTACAGATTTGAATCCGGTAATTTATTTCATTGATGCCTATAAAGCCGGAAACGAAACGCTGTTTTACAGCAATGAAAATCTCGGCAACAAGACCTCCGAAGCATTAGTTGCTGACCAACCGAACTACTACAACGTTTATGTAGAACTTTTGGAAGATGCCGGAGCCTCAAAACGCCAAAAAGCAGTTATCCGAAAAATTGTTCCGACTACGGCAGATGACAAATACAGAAAAAAATACAGAAAAGACAACGAAATAATTCCGACGATAAACATAAACGAATAATTTTTAAATTCATACAAAAAAAGCGGACGATTTTACAATTGTCCGCTTTTTTTTTCATTGAATTTCATATCTTTGTTTTCTTTATTCACTTAATTTTTGAAACATGAAAAAATTATTTTTTACACTTTTATTGGCTGTAACGCTTTCAGCAACAGCATATTCTCAAAATATCGGCATCATTGCCGGCGGCGGAACCTCGTTTATGTTCTGGAAAAGTACAAATGCCGAAGAAAACAAGACAATTAACGACGATTTCCTGCCGATTTACAGCTACAACGCCGGGTTCTCGTTTGAAAACGGTTTGATAGACAAAAAACTTTACCTTCAATTTGGGCTATTTGCCATGCGCAAAGGCTATGACTACAAGGAAGAAGTAACCGGTTATGAAATGTTTATGCACATGCACTACTTCCACCTTCCGTTGGAATTGAAATACAAATTCTTTTTTGATGCCGATGAAGAATTTAGCTTCAATATTGGTGCAGGCGGATACTTTGGCGGTGGATTCGGCGGAACAAAAGGCTTCACCGGTTCCGACCTAATTCCCGGTTTCGACCCGAAAGTTGAGTTCGGAAAAACCTCAGGCGAAGATATGCGCGACATTGATTACGGGTTACAATTCCGCGGCGAAATGGGTTTATCAAATTTCCGACTTGGATACTGCTACGGTTTAGGCTTAGCAAACGCAAATTTACAAAATCCGGATGCAGTTAAAGAAACACATCGCTATCACCAACTTTATATAGGTTATTATTTCTCAAACAATTAAAAGAGTTCATAACGTAGAAAGTTCATAACG